>JALYIS010000306.1 GCA_030775705.1 Actinomycetota bacterium | reverse complement strand
GTCGCGAACCTGCCCTACAACGTCGCGGTCCCCGTCACGCTGCGTCTGTTGGAGACCGTGCCGTCGCTGCGACACGGACTCGTGCTCGTCCAGGCGGAGGTCGCCCAGCGGATGGCGGCGCCACCTGGCTCCAGGATCTACGGCGTGCCGAGCGTCAAGCTCGCCTGGTACGCAGCAGCTCGGCGGGCCGGTTCAGTGCCGCGAGCCGTGTTCTGGCCGGTCCCCAACGTCGACTCCGAACTGGTGCAGTTCGAGCGCCGAGATCCGCCCGAGGTCGCCGTCGACCGGGCTGCGGTGTTCGCGGTGATCGACGCCGCCTTCGCCCAACGACGCAAGATGCTCAGGTCCGCGCTGGCTGGCTGGGCAGGGTCCCCGGCTGCTGCCGAGGCGGCGCTCAGACAAGCAGGGGTGGACCCGAGCGCGCGGGGCGAGACGGTCGACGTCACCGGATTCGCCAGGATCGCCGCGGCCCGCGAGTAGCGTCGTGTGTCAACGCCGACGCGGCGGGACCCTCGCGGGGCCCGTGGGAGCGCCGCGGGTGGGGCTGGAGGGCCGATGTTGGGTTCGGGCGTGACTGCCCTGCCGCACGAACGTGCCGTGGCGCTGGCCGGCGATGACCTGCTGCCGCGGGCTGACGTGGTGATGGACCGTGCGTTCACGGTGCCGGCTCAGCCCGACGCGGTCTGGCCGTGGTTCGTCCAGCTCGGCAAGGACCGGGCGGGCTGGTACTTGCCGGCCAGGATCGAGGCACTGCTACCGCCGCGCAGGCGGGCCCTGCGCAGCATCGACCCGGCCTGGCAGGTGCTGCGGGTCGGCGACATGATCCCTGACTGGGGCGGTCGTGACGCGACGTTCGAGCTCGCGCGGATCGAGGCACCGACCACGCTGGTCTACCGATCGAGCCGCGGGCGGGTGCAGCTGAGCTGGGCGATCGTGTTGCGGCCGGCGCCTGGCGAGGGGACTCGGGTCCAGCTGCGCCTTCGGCTGTCCGGGGTCAAGCGCCGCTGGCTGGCCAGGACGGGCGGCGAGTTCATCGACCGGCTCACGGTGGCTGGATTGGCGCGCGGGTTGCGGGAGCGTACGAACTCGCTCAGCTGAGCGCGGGCGCATCAGGGCCGACGATGTCGGCGTCGAACGCGACTCCGGGCACCAAGTTCGGGTAGACGCGGACGCTGACGGTCGAGCCGTCGGTCAACTTGCTGGCTGGGCAGCCAATCCGCAGCGTCCAACAGCCCCGTGACTCGATCAGCTCCACGTCGGCGGCAACAGCAGATCGCTCATCGGGGCCTGCCCGGTCGGCGTCGTCGTGGGGGCTGTGGCGTTTAAGCAACGGCACAAGACACTCTATTCGGGGACAGCGCACCAACTGCGTATCGGATGGCCAGAATGTCGGCGAGCGCACCGAGGTCCGCCGTGCACAGCTCGGGGCAGACAACTCGCACGATGACTGCTCCGTCATTTCCTGACTCGTTGACGTGGACTGCGCAGGACCTACGACAGGTCGGGCAAGTGACGTAGAACTGGCTCAGCGTCGGGCCGGCGATGAAACCTGGCATCACGGTCGGCTCAGGCATGACCACCCCTTGCTCGCGTCTGCACACAGGACCGTCGGACACTGACCGGGTAGTTCGGTGGCGATCAGAAGGGGCCGTTGACCGGGTCGTTCGGCGTGACGTAGGTCGTGCCGCGCACCGCGCCTCCGGGACCGCGCTCGATGACGTCGGTTCGACGTCGGCTGGCCATCCACGCGAGCGAGATGAGCAATCCGGCCGCGCCGACGATCATGAGGATGACGCCGGCCGTGCCGATGTTGAATCCGTGCGTGTTCTGGGTGTGGACGGCGAATTTCAGGATCGCGCCGACGGCTATAAGAAAGAGGCTGCCACCGATTCCCATTTCATTGTCTCCTTCAGATTCGTTGTCGCTAAGAGCAGCGGTGAGGGCCAAGCAGGGACAAGGGTTGTACGCCGAGGACTGAGACCGGCGCCGGACGGTCAGTACCAGTGCCGACGGCCGCCAATCTCCCGACCGGCCATCCCGGCGACGGCGAGAACCGCGCCGACCACGAGCACGAGGATCCCCAGCGTCCAGACGATCGCGATTTTCGCGAGGAATCCGATCAACAGCAGAATGACACCGAGCATGATCACGGCTGGCCTCCTGGTTCCCCGCACTGTCGCGATGACAGCGACGGGCAGATACCCGCGACGCATATTGGCCAAACAAATTCACCTGCCGAAACGAACAAATTGGGTGATAACGCGCCATGAATGCCATGGCGTTCTAGCGGCGCGAGTGCGACGTCGACGACCGTGTTGTGACGATGTATCCGATTTAGCCTGTTCCGCGCCGGCCGGAATCGTTAGACGAGCGTCAGCTTCGCCCTGCGAACAGACTCGTCACCGAGCCATCCTCGAACACTTCCTTGATGGCCATGGCAAGCAGTGGCGCGATGGACAGCACGGTCAACTTGTCGAACGACTGGTCGGGCGTGATCGGCAGGGTGTTGGTGACGATGACTTCGCTGATGCGGCTGTTCTTCAGCAGGTCCACCGCGGGCGGTGAGAACACGCCGTGCGTGGCAGCGACGATGACGTCCGTCGCGCCGCTGTCGAACAGCAGTCCGGCGGCCTTGGTGATCGAACCGCCGGTATCGATCATGTCGTCGATCAAGAGGCAGACCTTCCCCTCGACCTCGCCGACCACCCGGTTGGCGACGACGTCGTTGGCCGCATCGATGTTTCGGGTCTTGTGCACGAACGCGATCTCGCGACCGCCCAGCTCGTCAGCCCATTGCTCCGCGGTTCGGACTCGGCCGGTGTCGGGGGATACGACGACGAGGTCCTGATCGCCGTACTTGTTCATGACGTGGTCGGAAAGCATCGGCAGCGCGAACAGATGGTCGACCGGCCCGTCGAAGAAGCCCTGAATCTGGGCGGTATGCAAATCAATCGTCATGATTCGGTCCGCCCCGGCGGTCTTGAACAGGTCCGCGATCAGCCGAGCGGAGATGGGCTCGCGGCCGCGATGCTTCTTGTCCTGGCGCCCGTAGGGATAGAACGGGGCGACGACGGTGATCCTCTTCGCCGACGCACGTTTGAGGGCATCGAGCAGGATCAGTGTCTCCATCACCCACTGATTGATGGGAGTCGTGAACGCCTGGACCACGAAAGCGTCGGTGCCGCGAACGGACTCGTCAGGCTTGATGAAGGTCTCGCCGTTGGCGAAGTCACGGGCGGTGGTACTGGTGACGGTGATGCCGAGCTGGGCCGCTATCTGATCGGTGAGATCCGGATAGGCGCGGCCGGACAGCAAGATCAGGCTCTTGCGCCCCGCGACCTGAAGAGTGCTCATCGTCGATCCCATTCGTTGCACCTCGTCACTCGGCAGTGTCCTCTGCAACGGCCTTCGCCGCGTCGCTCTCGGCGGCGGCTCCCGCTGCCTGAGCTGCCTGCGCCGCCGCGGTGCCAGATCGCTTGCGCAGGACCCAGCCTTCCACGTTGCGTTGTGACGCGCGCGCGACCCCCATGGCGCCGGCGGGGATGTCGTTGGTGATGACCGACCCGGCCGCGGTGTAGGCCCCGTCCCCGACGTGCACCGGCGCGACGAACATGTTGTCGGCTCCGGTGCGGGCATGGTCGCCGATCGTGCTGCGGTGCTTGGCGACGCCGTCGTAATTGACGAACACGGTCGCTGCCCCGATGTTGGTGTGCTCCCCGATCGTCGCGTCGCCCACGTAGGAAAGGTGCGGCACCTTGGTGCCGGTTCCTATGTCGCTGTTCTTGACCTCGACGAACGTCCCGACGTGGGCCGCGTCTGCCAGGACGGTCCCGGGCCGCAGATAGGCGAACGGCCCCACCGTGGTGCCCGCGCCGACCTGCGCGCCCACGGCGACGGCGCGCGAGATGCGTGCGCCCGGGCCGACGTGCGTGTCGGTGAGCGTGACCTGCGGGCCGATCTCGGCCCCCTCGCCGATGCTGGTCGCGCCGTGCAGCTCGACCGACGGCAGCAGGCTCACATCAGCAGCGAGCAGGACGTCGGCATCGACCCAGGTCGACGCCGGGTCGACCACGGTGACGCCGGCACGCATATGAGCCTCGAGCAGCCGCAGGTTGTACAGCCGGTGGGCCTGCGCCAGTTGCACCCGATCGTTGACGCCTGCCGTCTCGTCGGCGGGCGCCTGGACGGCACCGACCGGGTGACCGTCGCCGACGAGGATCGACACGACGTCGGGCAGGTACTGCTCGCCCTGAGAGTTGGCGGTGGTGAGCCGGCCCAGGGCGTCGGCGAGCAATGCGTGGTCGAACGCGTATACGAGCGCAGAGACCTCGTGTACCTCGCGCTCGCTCGGGGTCGCATCCTTGTGCTCCACGACGCGCTCGACGCTGCCGTTTCCCGCGCGGATCACCCGCCCGTACCCGTCGGGATCGGCGAGGACACTGGTCAACATCGTCGCCGCCGCGCCGGAGGTGCGGTGCTCGTGCAGCAGGAGGTCGAGGGTTGCCGTGCTGAGCAGCGGGGCGTCGCCCGGCATCACGAGGACGGTCCCGGGCCGCGAGCCGACCAACTGCGGGGGGACTGCCTGCAGGGCGACCGCGACTGCATGTCCGGTGCCGAGTTGCACCTGCTGCACCGCACAGGTGGCCGACGGGCAGATGTCGGCGACGTGCGCGGCGACATCCTCTCGGCGGTGACCGACCACCACGACAGTGGTATCGGCCAGCAGGGGTCCTGCCGCGGCAAGCACGTGACCGAGCAGGGATCGACCCGCGAATCCGTGCAACACCTTCGCCGTGGAGCGCGAGGCCATGCGCGTGCCCTCTCCCGCGGCGAGAACCACGACCGTGAGGGCGGCTTCGGTCACGTGGATCGGGGCCTCTCGGTCGTCGTCTGGGGATCGGCGCTTGCTGGGAGACTCGGACTCGAACCGAGACTGCAAGGCTCCAAAGGCCTGCGGGCTGCCGATTACCCCATCTCCCAAAGGACAGGGTCAGCTTATCCGGCGCGCCCGCGGTCCGGACGGTCGGCTGGGCGGGGGTTGGTGGCTACGCGAGCGTAAGTTACGCTTGCGTAACTACGGTGACTGCCGATCCGTTGATCGTGTTCGCCACGAATGGCGTAGGTAGGACCACTTTTCCATGGACGCGAGCGCACACCGCGCTCGCGCGCACCAGGAAGTATGCCAATGACCTTGCTTGATGAGCGTCCCGCCGCCGCCCCGAAGCCCGTATTCGAGGGCACCAAGAAGCGTGGCGAGCAGCTCGCGCTCTACCTCGTCGTCATCTTGCCGTTCCTTGCCTTCGCCGCTGTGGTCCCCGTCGCCTGGGGATGGGGTCTCGGCTGGACCGACGTCTGCCTGTTCCTGGCCTTCTACATCGTGAGCGGTCTCGGCATCACCGTCGGGTACCACCGGTATTTCACCCATGGGGCCTTCAAGGCCAACCGCGGACTCCGTGTCGGACTGGCGATCGCGGGCAGCATGGCGATCGAGGGACCGGTCATCCGCTGGGTCGCCGATCACCGCCGCCACCACGCCTTCAGTGACCGCGAGGGCGACCCGCACTCGCCGTGGCGCTACGGGGAGACGGTGCCAGCTCTGCTCAAGGGCTTCGGCTATGCGCACATCGGCTGGATGTTCGACGTCGAGCACACCAACCGGGACAAGTACACGCCCGACCTGATGCAGGACAAGGACATCGCCCTCGTCGACCGCCTGTTCCCGCTCTGGTTCGCGGTGACCTTGCTAGCCCCGGCGATGCTCGGCGGCCTGATCACCATGTCATGGACCGGGGCTTTGTCGGCGTTCTTCTGGGCCTCTCTGGTACGCGTCTTCGTACTCCATCACGTCACCTGGTCGATCAACTCGGTGTGCCACGTGATCGGCGCGAAGCCGTTCACCGCGCGGGACAAGAGCACCAACTTCTGGCCCCTGGCGATCGTCAGCTTCGGCGAGAGCTGGCACAACATGCATCACGCCGACCCGACTGCTGCCCGCCACGGAGTCCTTCGTGGCCAGCTTGACGAATCCGCGCGGGTGATCTGGTTGTTCGAGAAGCTCGGATGGGCAACCGACGTGCGCTGGCCCAAGCCCGAGCGGATCGAGAAGCTGCGCGCAGGCTAGTCCGGGGCTTCGCATCGGCGGTGCGTGCCCTTCACGGCGCGTTCGTTCGATGGCGGCGTATCTGCAGTAGTCATGAACCATGGACGCGACTGCGCTCGCCAAGCAACTGTTGGAATCTGTGCCCGCCAATCGTCGTATCGGGTTGCAGGTGGTGCGGGCAGCGGACGGGTGCGCGCAGGTCGCCGTTGCGGATCAGCCGCAGCTGGCGAACATGATCGGGTCCATGCACTCCAGCGGTCTTGTCGCGATTGTGGACGCTGCCGGCCTCGCGGCATTCGTCGCCGCGGCGCAGGATGCCAACGAACTGCAGGACGTCGTGCCACTGGGGGCGACGGCCAACCTACAGTTCCTCGCACCGGGACGCGGACGACTGATCGGACATTGCGAACTGGGCGAGACGTCGATGGAGGTAGCTCGATCGTTGTTGGGTGGCGACAGCGACAGCGTGCGCTTGACCACGAGTGCTGAGGTACTGACCGAGAATGGCGTGGTGGTGTGCCGCGGTTCTTTCGGGTGGCGAGTCAAACGCCTGGCCGGTGCACGGCCGTAAACCGATGGCGGCTACTCGGCCTTCGGATCAGGCGCCGTGACCCGGCGCGCGGCCAGCGACGTGGCCAATCGGTCGGTTAGCTCGGTCTTCTCCTTCACTTCCGCGTCCCGCTCGGCTCGCTCCTCCTGCGTCGCGCGGTTGAGCGCGGAGAGGTCGATCTCATCTGCCTCGGTCACCTAGCGCGCTCCCTCAGTCCTGGTGGGGGCCCCTCGTATTGCCCTCGCACCGTACGGGCGATGACATCCGCTGGGATCTCTGGAAATTGTCGGGCGACTCGGTCGGTGAGGGTGTCCAGCGCTGCCCGCTCTGCTCTGGCGCGATACGTGAGTGGGGCATCGGGCTCGGTGCTCATCGGATACCTCATCGATCGCATGGCGGGACCCCCACATGCTTGCACGTGCAAGCGGGTGGTTGTCAACGGCTGATGCCCGACTCGGGCGTGCCAGCGTCCCGGGTCGCCTGTGCGGGCGCACTAGGTGACCGTATGCGGATCGCGTCCCAAACCAGTCTCCGGGTGGCTGCGCGTCGCTAGGACCTCCTTCAGTACCTGCATCGCATCCCACACCTCAGCAAAGCCCAGATACAGCGGCGTAAGCCCGAGACGAAGAATGTCCGGTGCGCGGAAGTCACCGACCACGCCGCGCGCGACGAGCGCCCGGGTCACCTCATAGGCCTGCGGAAGCCGCAAGGCGACCTGTGACCCGCGTCGAGCGCGTTCGCGAGGGGTGAGGACCTCGACCCCGAACTCGGCGAGGTGTGCCGCCGCGAAGTCGATCACCAGGTCGGTCAGGGCGAGTGACTTGGCACGCAGGAGACCGAGGTCAACGCCGTCCCAGACGTCAAGCGCGGCCTCGAGAGCGAGCATGCCGAGAATCGGTGGCGTGCCGATCCGCCCGCGGGCGATCCCCACAGCCGGGGTGTAGGTCGGCTCCAGCGCGAACGGTTCGCTGTGCCCGTGCCAGCCGGTCAGCGGCAGCTGCGCGCCCTGGTGATGATGGGGCAGGTAGAGCCATGCCGGTGCGCCCGGCCCACCGTTGAGGTACTTGTACGAGCAGCCGACCGCCGCATCGGCACCGAGTGCGTCGACCTCGAACGGAAGTGCGCCGACGGCGTGAGACAGGTCCCACAGCATGAGCGCGCCATGGTGATGCGCCAGCTGCGTGATCGTGTCGGCATCCCAGAGTTCGCCGGTGCGGTAGTCCACGGCGCTGAAGGCGACCAAGGCCGTGTCGGCACCGATGATCTGGGGTAGGTCCGCGGGCGAGCAACGGACCAGGTCGAGCCCGAGCATCGTTGCCACGGACTCGGCGAGGTACTGGTCGGTGGGGAAGTTTGCACCATCGGTGATCAGCGTGCAGCGCCCTGGCCGCAGCCGCGCGAGCGCGGTCAACGCCTGGAACAACTGGATGCTCGTCGAGTCGCCGCAGATCACCTGCCCCGGCGCCGCGCCGATCAGGGCGCCGATGCGGTCCCCGACCTGTCCCGGCAGCTGCCACCAGCCGTTGTCATTCCAGGACGAGATCAGGTCGGTGCCCCACTGCCTGCTAACCGCGTCGGCCACCGCGGCGGGGACGTGCGAGGGAAGGGCGCCGAGCGAGTTGCCGTCGAGGTAGATCACGCCCGAAGGCAGGGTGAATCGCGCCCGCAGGCCGCCGAGCGGATCGCCCCGATCGGACTCGAGCGCCTGCTCGCGGGAGGTGACGGGATCTGACCATTCGCGAGACGCGATCTGCTCAGACACCGCGCACCGTCCAGAGGTCCGGAAACGCCGGCTGGAACAGGGTCGAACGCAGATACTGTGCGCCCGCAGACCCACCGGTGCCGATTCGGGCGCCGATGATGCGCTCGACCATCTTCACGTGCCGGTATCGCCATTCCTGAATCCCCTCGTCGATATCGACCAGGGCCTCGCACACCTCGACAGCCGCCGAGTCATCGTCGGCGTAGACGAGGACGAGCGCCGCGACCACCTCGGCTTCGGTCGGCCACTGCACGCTCGGATCGCGGCGCAGGACGCGCGACGGCATCCGGTACCCCTGCGCGTCGAGATAGCGCAGCAGGGAATCGAAGACCGACCGGCGATTGATCGCCGCCTGCACCCCGGGGTCGGTGACGGCGCCGAAATCGCGACGACCAAGAACGGCCTCGATCTCACGGAACTGGTTCGACTGGAAGCCGCTCGAGGACCCCAGCTCAGGACGGAACGAGGCGAACTGTCGTGGCGTCATCGTCTCCAGGACGTCGAGCTGGCCGACGATGGTCTTGAGGATCTTCGCGATCCGGTGGGCGGTGGCGCGCGCCCCCGGACTGTTGCCGTCCTCCAGCCGGCGCTGAAGCAGCCGCGCCTCGTGCAGGATCTGCTTGAACCACAGCTCGTAGACCTGGTGGATGATCACGAACAGCAGTTCGTCGTGTTCCTGGGTGGCGGGTAGCTGGCAGGCCAGCAACTCGTCCAGCCGCAGGTAGCTACCGTAGGTAACCGGTGCCGGGTGCGCGGGCTGGGACATCGGTGTCATGCCACCATCATGGGTGATAGCGGGCCGCCGGCAGAGGCGGTCGTGAGCGAGGGAATCGATGACCGACGGCAACGGCCGCGCGCGAGTCCGGATGACCGGTGGCGAACGTCGCGAGCAGCTCGTCAATGTCGGGCGATCGCTATTCGCTGAGAAGGGGTTCGAGGCCACCTCCATCGAAGAGATCGCCGCCCGCGCCGGGGTGAGCAAGCCCGTGGTCTATGAGCACTTCGGCGGCAAGGAGGGCCTCTACGCCGTGGTCGTCGACCGCGAAATGAGCGATCTGCTGAACCGTCTCACCGCGGCCCTCACCGCCAATCACCCACGCAAGCTCGTCGAGCAGTCGGCGCTGGCCCTGCTGACCTACATCGAGGAGGAGACCGACGGCTTCCGGATACTGTCCCGTGATTCACCGGTTGCCGGCTCCAGCGGTACCTTCTCGTCGCTGCTGAGTGATATAGCCAGCCAGGTCGAGCACATCCTAGCCCGGGAATTCGCCGCGCGGTCGATCTCGACCACGCTCGCTCCGATGTACGCGCAGATGCTCGTCGGCATGGTTGCGCTCACTGGACAGTGGTGGCTCGAGGAACGTAAGCCCAAGCGCGAAGAGGTGGCCGCGCACCTGGTCAATCTCGGCTGGAACGGGCTGGCGCACCTGGAAGCTGAGCCGAGGCAGATTTCGCGCGAGCAAGAGTAGGCATGTGCCCGAGTACGACCGAGCTGTCCGTTTCGGAGCAGATTGGCGGGCGCCTTACGTGCCGTGTTCACCTGTGGTTAACACCCGCGCCGTCTAGTTCGCATCTGCTGCGGGGGTCGCATCTCGGTGCCGACGCGGCCTGTCGAGCGCGGCATGTCGAACCCCGCACCTCTGAGCTGAGAAATGAGACCTGATCGTCATCAGTCGTACCGATCCGGCGTGGGTAGCCCGGCGACCCGGTAGGGGGGAGCCGCGCCGCGCCGCGCCGCGGCATGCGATGCCGTCGCTATTCGGCTCCCGCCGGGCGCGGGCTACGGGAGCGCTCGCCGTGATCATCGCTGCGGCGACGGCCTCCATCGCCTCAGGCGGTACGCCGGCGCGAGTCGCCGACGCGCCCGTTCAGCAGTTCGCAGGCGCTCCCGATTCGACGGGCACGATCTACGGTCTGCCCGACGATGTCCCGACAGCGCCGAGCGCCTCGCCCGTAGCGGGGGCGCCAACCCTGCGCCCAGGTGCCGCGGTACCTCCCGCCCCGTCTGCGCTTGTGTCCGACGGGATCCCAGCCATCGCGCTGCAGGCATATGAGAATGCGGCCGGCATCGAGGCAAAGACCGACCCAGGCTGCGGTCTCACATGGCCGCTACTGGCCGCAATCGGGCGCGTCGAGTCAGATCACGGGCGCGCAAATGGGGCGGTGTTGTTCACGAACGGTGTCTCGGCCCCACGCATCATCGGCATCGCCCTGGACGGGCACGGGACGTCGCTCGTCCGCGATACCGACCGGGGCCGACTGGACGGTGACACCGTGTTCGACCACGCCGTTGGTCCGATGCAGTTCATTCCGTCCACTTGGGCTCTCTACGGCGTCGACGGCAACTACGATGGGCATCTGGACCCCTTCAACATCTTCGACGCGGCGGCCGGCGCCGCAAGATATCTGTGTGCCGTCGGTCCGGTGATCACACTCGTAGGTCAGACGCAGGCCCTGCGCTCCTATAACGACTCCGACGCGTACCTCAAGCTCGTTCTCGGTGTGGAAGGGCTGTACGCCAAGATCGTTCCCGGCCTGGTCGTGCCGACGCTCGGCGGTCAGGGGCTTCCGGCGACGCCGCACTCGCGGCTCCCCCCGGTCAACCCAGGTTCAGCTTCGGGCATCACCCCCGTCACGGCTCTTCCCGCGTCGAGCAGCGCTTCCGTGACCCCGGGTACGTCGACATCTCAGGCCTTGACCGGGTCCCCAAGCTCTGGTGCACCGCCGAGTCGCTCGGCTCCGCCACCGGCAGGGTCGGCGCCGAGCGCATCACCGGTCTTGGGCTCTTCGGTTCCCGCATCGTCGACGCCGCCCCCGTCGACATCTGCGTCCCGCAGGGGCAGCGCGTCACCCGCGCAATCGAGCACGCCGGCGGTGTCCCCGCCGGGAAGCCCGGCGAGCACCGCACATCCGTAGTAGCCGTCATTTGACCGAGCGCTGTCCGACTATGGGCGGTAGCCGCCGAAAACAGGTGACGCGCCCGGTTCGGACCAAGTCGCTGTCCATCCATCATTCCCTGTTCAGACAACGGACACCGAGACAACCCCCCAGATCAAGGAGTCTGCTCCCCGTGCTAGTCCGGCCGCTTCGCCGGCACGGTCTGAGTGGGGGCGTTCGATGACTGCCGCGGTCGACAAGTACGCCCCGGCCGAGCGAGTCCAGCTCTTCTCGGCCGCGCCGTCCGGCCCGGTGAGGTGGCGGGTGCTCAGCGGCAACAATCGCGAGCTGGGTAGGGGTCTCGGGCTGTTCGTCGACGCAGAGAAGTGCAGGATCGCTGTCAAGGAACTGCAGGTCAGCATGACAGCTCTCGTGCCGAGGATCCGCCCTGTATCGCCCAACGAGTGGGTGTGGGAGCTCCGCCGCGACGGGGTGCCGGTCGCCGCGGCCGGGCATGCCTTCGACCGGCTCATCCGGTGCGAGCGGGGGCTCAGTCAGTTCGTCGACCGCTTCGCCGATGCGCCGATTGCAGCTGCGCTCATGATTTCCGATGCTCGCCGGTGGGTACGAGGAGCTCGCTAGCGTGTTCGTCCTCTGTTCACCTTCAGGCTGTCATCGCGCCTTGCCGCCGGACTCTCATCATGGCGTGCAGCAACGCGTGAAGTCGTCGTCGGAAATCGCGGCATGACTTTCACGACGGCGGCGGAGATCTCTGAACTCCAAGATCAGCCGCGCAAGATCACGGCGCGGCCGCTGATCGTCGATCGCATCTTCTTCGGCGGATCCCGAACCGTGGGCGCGTCGGTGCTCGTCATCACCGGATCCATCGGCATCTTCCTCGCGTTTCAGGCTGTCCCGACCTTGCGCCGGTATGGCCTCAAATTCTTCACCGGTAGCCAGTGGTACCCCGAGCGCGGCCACGTGGGCATCGCCTCGGTTCTTCTGGGCACGTTCACGATCGCCTTGGTCGCCTTGGCGATCGCATTTCCTCTCGCATTACTCTCGGCGCTTTACATCAGTGAATACTCCCCGCCGCGACTGCGACCGTTGCTCGTCTCGCTCGTCGACCTCATGGCCGCGGTGCCCAGCATCGTGTACGGGCTATGGGTGTTCTTCATGGTTCAACCGCACGCCGCCAACATCGAGCGTTGGCTGAGCGCCAACCTCGGTTGGGTGCCGTTCTTTCATGTGACCGGTGATCCCAACGCCGCCATCTCGCAGACCAGCAACTATTACGGGTCGGCCTTCATCGCTGGTATCGCGGTGTCGATGATGGTCATCCCGATGGCCTGTGCCGTGATGCGGGAGGTCTTCGCGAAGGCTCCGGCGGGCGAGCGTGAGGCCGCCTACGCGCTTGGATCAACGCGATGGGGCATGGTCCGCGAGGTCGTGCTGCCTTTCGGGCGCGGGGGCATCATCGGAGGGACGATGCTGGCAATGGGGCGCGCGCTTGGTGAAACAATCGCCGTTCTGCTCGTCATTCACCCGGACTTCGCCCTCAAGTTCCGTCCCCTCGAAGGGGGCACGATCTCGGTCGCGTCGCTCATTGCCGGCAACTACGGCGACTCCACACCGTCGCTGCTGTCAGCGCTGCTGGCGGCGGGATTCATCCTATTCATGATCACCCTCGTGGTGAACACGCTTGCCGCAGTCGTGGTCAACCGCAGCCGCAGCGGCGCCGGCACGGACATCTAGGGGTCGGCGTCATGGTGAGCGCAATGCTGGATGTGCGGACTGGTCAGCGAACCTATCTGCGTGAAGAAGTGGTCGACGCCGTCGAGCTGAATCCTGCGTTTCTACGCCCTCGCCCGCTACGGGCACGAACCTTCGACGACAAGACGTCGTTGGTCGGTTCGCTGGTCGCGTCGCTGGCCTTAACCTGGTTCGCCTACACGTATGTGTTGCCGTTCAGCGGGCTCATCGGATTCTTCGTGGTCTGGTACCTGAGCTTCGCCCTCCTGTATATCGCGACCACAGCACTCGGTTCGCCGCGCACCGTGGTCGTCGATCGCCTGGTCTCGGCGGTGGTGCACGCCGGTGCGATGCTCACCGGCTTGGCCTTGTTCATCGCCGTTTCCTATCCGTTCGTCCGCGGGTACCGGGCCTTGTTCCGGGTGAATTTCTTTACCAGCGACATGAGCAAGACCGGTCCGCAGGACCCGTTCAACCACGGCGGCGCGCTACACGCGATCGTCGGCACGTTGATCGAGATCACGATCGCCGTCATCATCGCGTTGCCGCTCGGCGTCGGCACCGCGGTGTTCATGTCGGAGGTGGGTGGCCGCTTCTCCAGAATCGTGCGAACCGTCGTGGAAGCAATGACCGCGCTGCCGTCGGTCGTGGCGGGCTTGTTCATCTATACGGTCGTGGTGGTGAAGCTCGGCGTCCCGAAGTCGGGGTTCCCGGCGGCGCTTGCCCTCACGGTGATGATCCTTCCGATCATCGCGCGCGCGTCCGACGTCGTGCTCCGAGTGGTGCCGAGCGGCCTGCGCGAAGCCAGTCTGGCCCTCGGCGCATCTAAGTGGCAGACCGTGTGGCGGGTCGTCCTGCCGACGGTTCGGCCGGGCCTCGCCACCGCGCTCATCCTCGGCATTGCCCGCGGTGTCGGCGAGACCTCCCCGGTGCTGTTGACGTCGGGTGCTTCGACCTTCATGAATGTCGACCCGTTCAATTCGCAGCCGATGAATTCGCTGCCGCTCTACACCTACAGCGCCGTACGAAGCGGTGAACCGATCTTTATCCAGCGCGGGTTTGCGGCGGCCGCGCTGTTGCTCACGTTGGTTCTGTTCCTATTCGTCATCGCCCGGCTGCTCGCCAGGCAGCGGGTGAAGGCGTGACCGACACCGGCATGTTCAAGATTTACCGATGGACAGAGGGTTCTTGATGTCTCACTTCGTACGCCGAGCTTGCGCCGTCGCTGCGGTAGCCGTGCTTGCCGCGCTCGGGGCAGGGTTCCCCGCTGCCGTGACGGCTGGCGCGGCGGTCAGCCACGCCCAGATCAACGGCTCGGGGTCGTCGTGGGCGGCTAATGCTGTCGACCAGTGGATCGCCGACGTCAGTAGCAAGTTCGGCTATCAGGTGTCGTTCACCTCCACCGGGTCTGCGCAGGGGCGTAAGGATTTTGCCTACAAGACCACTGACTTCGGCGTCAGTGATATCTCGTACCAGGGCAAGGACCCGCTGACGGGCGATGTCGACAGTGCGTTGGGGCGCCAGTATGCCTATCTCCCGATCGTCGCCGGCGGGACGAGCTTTCCCTACAACCTTTCCTACGCCGGGCAACGCATCCGCAACCTGCGGCTTTCTGGTGCCACGCTTGCCAAGATCTTCACCAACAAGATTCCGTACTGGGACGATCCGGCGATCGAGGCCGACAACACCGGCGCGACCAAGCTCACGCTGCCGCATATCCCGATCATCCCGGTCGTGCACTCCGAGGGCTCGGGTTCGACATATCAATTCACCAGGTATCTGGCGACGGCGTCGGCTACGAAGGCTATCTGGACGAGTTTCAATTCGGGCCAGGATTCTCCCACCGAATACTTCCCGACGCAGAAACCGCAGATCGCACAGAACGGTTCGGACGGCGTCGTGAACTTCATCACGTCCGGCGCTGGAAACGGCACCATTGGATTCGACGAATATTCCTACGCACTGAATGCTAATTTTCCGGTCGCGAAGATTCTCAATTCGGCAAATTACTACACCGCGCCGACCCAATACAACGATGCGGTCGCGCTCACCAAGGCGCAAATCAACCTCAATCCGAGCGATCCTAACTACCTCACCCAGAATCTCGACAACGTCTACACCAATTCGGCGCCGCAGACCTACCCTTTGTCGTCCTACTCCTACATGGTCGTCCCGACCGGCGCCAACGGGGCCGAGACGAAGACCGCTTCGACAGCACAGCGGCAGACCATCGCAGACTTCCTCTACTACTCGATCTGTCAGGGACAGGCAGAGATGGGCCCGATCGGCTATTCGCCGTTGCCGTTGTTTCTGGTACAGGCCGGGTTCGCCCAGATCTCGAAGCTGAAGCAGGCCGATTCAGGGGTCGATCTCACTGCGCGCGATGTCACCACCTGCAACAACCCCACCTTCGACCCCAAGAGCCTGCAGCTGAACAAGCTGGCCGAGATTGCCCCGCTGCCGCCAGCGTGCGACCAAGCCGGCGCCGGACCCTGTGGCGCCGGCGTCGGACTGGTCACCACAAACCCCGGCCGAAATGGCACGGTCGCCAACTCGTCAGGCACCGGCACCGGCACGGGCACGGGCACCGGCAGCGGCAACGGTACGTCGGGCTCAACGGCGAGCGGCAAGATCGCGAAGGGGTCGAGCAACTCGGTCTCGGGATCCACCGGCACGGGATCCAGCCAGGGCCAGTTCGGTGACACAAGCTCCGGCACGACGGGCGGCGACGGCTCTGGCATCGTCGGTGTCCCGACCAATCTCGCGTCTGCGACATCGCCGCAGGGTTTGAGCGCCGCCCTCTACGTCCTGATCGTCCTGGGTCTGATCGTGGTGATCGTAGCCCCAGTGTTGTTGTCCCAGTACTGGTCCAAGCAGGGTCGAGGCCCCCAGTGAGCGGGAGTTGCGGGATGGCCAGCACTGCGCGGCGAGCTGGCGACCCCCGAACAGTCGTCGAGCACAGCGGGAGCCGAACGAGACGCCGACGGCTCGCCATGAGAGCCACGCATGTCCTGGCGGCGTGCGTGCTGGCCCTCCTCTTCGTCGCTCCTGGGGTAGGCGCGGCTCCAGCGAGCGCCGCCTCGGCAGTGCCTGGCACGTCGGTGCCACCCGCCTATACGGCGTCCAACGTGATTCAACGAACCCAGCTCGATGCGGCGGGCAAGGAGACCAAGAACGGGAAGCAGTACAACGTCTCAGTCGCCGTCGACCAGATATCGAATCTTCAAGGACGCCAAGACATCAATGTGAGATGGTCGGGCGCTCCACCGACCGGCGGCATCCAGCCCGATCCAAACAGCACCGCCGCTCCTGACCAGGAATACCCGATGGTGATCCTGGAATGCCGCGGAACGCCCGCCCAGGTGAACCCTTCCACGTGCTGGACGCACGGCGCCGACGCCCGGTATCAGGGGGTGTCGTTCACCAGCTTTGGTCCATGGCGCCTGGATCGCTACGCCGCGGCCGCGGACCGGGCGGCGGTCGTCGGACGCCCCTCCGCGATTCCCGCCTCGAACCATTGCCCCGCTGCGGCCGCGAACGAGCGATGGTGGCCATTCGTCGGCGTGGGCGGCACCACGTACAACTACGGCAACAACTCCTGCGACGGTCTGCCCCCGGAGGACTTCAACTTCGACAGTTCCCAGCAGGCAGTGCCCCAGAACTCGACCTTCGCGGTTACCGGCACGGATGGGACCGGCTCTGCCAAGTTCGACGTCTGGACCGAGGCGCAGAACGCCTCCCTCGGGTGTACGGCGACAGTCGCCTGCACGCTCGAGGTCATCCCCATTACGGGGATCAGTTGCGATCCCTACGGAGTGAGCCCGGACTCGGCGCCGCTACCGGCAACCGACGTCCCCACCAGCGATGACCGCACCCGCGCGACACCTTTCTGCGAGGCTGGCGGAAACTACCTGCCAGGTCAACTGGCCACCATCAGCAACTCCGCCAATACCCCAGTGAGCGGAGCGCTGTGGTGGAGCGGGTCGAACTGGCGCAACCGCTTCGCCGTGCCGCTGAACTTTGCGCCCGTGTCGCAGGCCTGCAACGTGGTCAATGGCGGCGCGCCGGTCAACATCTACGGGTCCGAGCTAATGACCGAGGCGACAAGCCAGTGGACACCGTACTTCTGCACTCGCTCGGACCTGTTCAAGCTTGGTCACGTTGCCACGTCCGAGCCCCTGGCCGAGCGTCTCGCCCAAGACCCGACCAGTGGAGTGCACGCCGCATTCACGTCCTTGTCTCCGCCGGGCGGTTTCTCCAGCCCCACGGTGCAGGCACCGGTCGCGGTGACTGGGTTTGCCATCAGCTATGCAATTGACGACTCCGGCGGGAACTCGGTGGGCACCTTGAAGTTGACCCCGCGGCTGCTGGCAAAGCTGCTCACCCAGTCCTATACCGGCGACGACTTCAGCCGGTTCGGTGAGAACCCGTACGGGAGCAAAACCTTCGCCGACCAGAACGGCAACTCGATCGTCGAGCCGTACCTCGGGCACAACCCTGTCAACATCGCCGACGATCCGGAGTTCAAAGCCTTGAATCCGGGCATCTCGGCCCCCAACGCCACACCGGGTGCCGCCACCCTGATCGAGGTGTCAGAGGAGACCGACGTCACCAGCGCACTGACGTCCTACATCAAGGCCGACCCAGAGGCCATGGCGTGGCTGGGGGGTCAGTCAGACCCGTGGGGAATGGTCGTCAATCCCTACTACGCCACGACGCTGAAGGAGCATTTTCAGACCGCCCCGCTGTCGTTGCCGCTACCGCGATGGCCCCTGCTGGACCTCACCGTGCCGACGTTCGGAGGGGTCGTTCCGTGCAACACAGACCCGGCCAACGCCTCGCCTTGGTTGCCGCTGATCGCCTCGCCGACGCCCAACTTCGCGACGACGGCGCTCGATGTTCAGTTCGCCGCGCCGCCGTCGAAGGTCAAGTGCTCGTCACTCTCGGGGATCCCCGGCGCCTCCGATGTTCAGTGGTCCTCGACAGGACGGGCGACCCCCGGACAGCGATTCGTTATTGGTATCACTTCGCTGTCGGCAGCCAAGCGATACGACCTGAACACTGCAGAATTGCAGACACAGTCCACCGCCAGCCCGACGGCGAGGTTCCTCACTGCTGACGGGCGGACGTTCGTCGGGCCGACGGGGGACGCCTTGCAGGCTGCGGCCCGCCTGTTCTCGCTGGACAAGGCGACGCACACGTGGACGCTGCCGTACTCGATGCTTCATAGCTCATCGGGCCAGTCGGCATACCCCGGGACGATGATCGTCAATGCCGACGTGCCCACCTCGGGACTGCCTCCGGCGCTCGCTACTAACTACTCGAAACTGCTGAACTTCGCTGCCGGAATCGGCCAGACCCCGGGGGCGGCCAACGGTGAGTTGCCGGCCGGGTACCTGCCGATGACCGCGGCAAACGGACTCGCCGCCGAGGTCGCGTACACGCAGAGCGCGGCGAGCGCCGTCGCGGCGCAGCAGTGCGTTGTTCCCGATGTCAGCGCCGCGTGCACCTTGCCCCCCAAGGCATCCAGTCGAGCGGGCAACCCGGGCACAGCCGCGCCCGCCGCGGGCGTCCCAGCCGTGGTGG
>JALYIS010000305.1 GCA_030775705.1 Actinomycetota bacterium | reverse complement strand
TGACCGGCAAGGCTGCCGCGTTGCAGGCCGGCCCCGCGGTGGCGCTGTCGTTCGTGGCGGCGGCGGTGGCCTGCGCGCTCGCTGCGCTCTGCTACGCCGAGTTCGCCTCAACGGTGCCGGTCGCGGGCTCTGCGTACACGTTCTCCTACGCCAGCCTCGGGGAGCTGGTCGCGTGGATCATCGGCTGGGACCTCATGCTGGAATTGGCGCTGGGTGCCGCCACGGTCGCCGTCGGCTGGTCGCAATACCTGACTGTGGTGCTCACCGACGTCTTTCACCTCAAGAAGCAGGACTGGCTCGTGGGCGCGCACCACAACCTTGCGGCCGCCGTCATCGTGCTCCTGCTCACCGCACTGATCTGCTTCGGAATCCGGGTCTCCTCGCGGGTGAACGCGGTTATCGTCGCGATCAAGCTGGCGATCGTCGCGTTCGTGATCTTCGCGGGCATCGCCTACATCAAGGCCAGCAACTATCACCCGTTCATCCCGCCGTCCGGATCGAAGGGGGCCGCCGGGGGTGGGGGCTCGCCGACGACGCTGTTGCAGGACCTGGGAGTTTCGCCAGGTTCCTTCGGCGTCGGCGGGATCTTCACCGCCGCCGCGCTGGTCTTCTTCGCCTTCATCGGCTTCGACGTCGTCGCCACCGCAGCGGAGGAGAGCCGCAAGCCACAGCGTGATTTGCCGATCGGCATCATCGCCTCCCTCGCGGTGTGCACGACGCTCTATGTCGCGGTCTCGGTGGTCGTGACCGGGATGGTGAAGTACAACAAGATCGACATTGAGGCGCCGCTGGCCAACGCCTTCACCTCGGTGGGTCGTCCCGGCTTTGCCGAGGTGGTCTCCATCGGCGCGCTGGCGGGGCTGACCACGGTCATTCTCGTGTTGCTCCTCGGGCAGAGCCGGGTGTTTTTCGCGATGAGCCGCGACCGACTGCTGCCGCCGGCCTTCTCGCAGGTGTCGCAGCGTTTCGGCACGCCGTACCGGACGACTCTGGTGACGGGAGCGGTGGTCGCGGTGCTGGCTTTCCTCTTCTCGCTCGGCACGCTGGCCGACCTGGTGAACATCGGGACGCTATTCGCCTTCATGCTGGTCTCCGCCGGGGTCCTGGTGCTGCGCCGGACCCGTCCGGACCTGCCGCGGGCATTCCGCTGCCCGGCAGTGCCGCTGCTGCCCATCCTGTCCATCCTGGCCAGTGGCTACCTCGCGCTGAACCTTCCGGCCGAGACCTGGATCCGATTCGCCGTCTGGATGGCCATCGGGTTCCTCATCTACTTCGGCTACGGTGCGCGCCACAGCCGGGTGAGCAACAGCAAGACACCCTAGGGGTCGATTTCAGGGGCTTCCCGGAGGCGTCCGAGGCGGGCTTACGGGCAGCATTCACAGGTGTCCGGCAGCAGCCTGACCTCGCGACCCTGACGCCTGGAGCACCACGATGATCGAAGCACGCGGCCTCACCAAGGCCTACGGAGCGAACCGGGCGGTGGACGACCTCTCCTTCGACGTCCTGCCGGGGAAGGTGACCGGGTTCCTCGGCCCGAACGGTGCCGGCAAGTCCACGACGATGCGCATGATCATCGGGTTGGACCGCCCGTCCGCCGGTGCGGTGCGGGTCGGCGGGCGCCCGTACGGGGCGATCCACCGGCCGCTGCACGACGTCGGTGCAGTGCTCGAAGCCCGCGCCGTGCACGGAGGTCGCTCGGCGTACAACCACCTGCTCTGCCTCGCGCAGAGCAACGGCATCGGGGCCAAGCGGGTGCGCGAGGTCCTCGAACTGGTCGGCCTGGACGGAGTCGGTCGCCGCCGGACCCGAGGCTTCTCGCTCGGGATGAGCCAGCGGCTCGGGCTGGCGGCCGCATTGCTGGGTGACCCGCCGGTGTTGCTGTGTGACGAACCGGTCAACGGCCTGGACCCTGAAGGCATCCTGTGGATCCGGACGCTGCTGCGCAGCCTCGCGGCCGAGGGCCGCACCGTGTTCGTCTCGAGCCACCTGATGAGCGAGATGGCCCTCACCGCCGATCACCTGATCGTGATTGGCAAGGGCCGGCTGATCGCCGACGCGAGCACCGCGGCGATCATCGCGCAGTGCTCCATGAATTCGGTCCTGGTCCGGTCCCCGCGCGCCGCGCAGCTGGCCGAGGTCCTGGTCAACTCCGGCGCGAGCGTGCAGACCGACGGTGCCGACGGCTCGCTGCGCGTCACCGGGATCAGCACCTGCGACGTCGGCGATCTGGCTGCCCTGCACGCCATCGCGCTGCACGAACTGTCCCCGCAGACCGCCTCACTGGAGGAAGCCTTCATGGAACTCACCCGCGACAGTGTCGACTTCCGGGCGGAGGTGGCCTGACATGACCGCAGTCATCGAGAGGCTCCCTGCGACTCGCCCGGCCCAGACCGTCGGCTTCGACAATCTACTTCGTTCGGAATGGACCAAGCTTCGTTCGGTGCGTTCGACGTACTGGACGGCGGGCGTGGCCACCCTCGCCAGCGTGCTGCTGGCCATCGTGCTGTGCCTTCAGTGGGCACACCAGATCACCATCGGCAAGGACACCGTGCAGGGGTTCGACTCGACGATGAACAGCCTGAGCGGCTTCTTCGTGGTTCAGGTCGCGCTCGGCGCCCTCGGTGTCATGGTGATCAGCTCGGAGTACGGGACCGGGATGATCCGCGCGACGTTCGGGGCCGTGCCGCAGCGTCGCACCCTGATCGCTGCGAAGGGACTGGTCTTCGCCGGGTGCACCTTGGTGCTCGGTGAGGTGCTGAGTTTCACGTCGTTCGGTATCGGCCAGGCGATCCTGCACTCCGCCCACGCCGGCGTCTCGCTGGGTGACCCGGGCGTGCTGCGTGCGGTCTTCGGTGCCGGCCTGTACGTCACGGCGGTGGGTTTGCTCGGCTTCGGCCTGGGGGCGCTCATCCGGCACACTGCCGGTGCCCTGTCGGCGTTCTTCGGTCTGATGTTCGCCTCGACCGCCGTGGTCGACCTGTTGCCGACGAGCTGGCGCAACGACGTCATCAAGTTCATGCCGATCAACGCCGGCAGCCAGATCCTGAGTACCTCGGCGCACCGCGACCAGGCGCTGGCGCCGTGGCCCGGGTTTCTTGTCCTGTGTGCCTATGCGGCGGTGGCGATCGTGGCCGCGCTGCTGCTCGTCAACCGGCGCGACGCCTAGGAGTGTCGAACCGGGGCAGGTCCCGTAGCATTTCGCCGATGCCAGCGTTGGAGCACGTCGATGTCCTCATCGTGGGGGCGGGCCTGTCCGGCATCGGCGCCGCCTGCCACCTGCAGCGCGACTGCCCCGGCAAGACCTATGCGGTGCTCGAGGCGCGTGGAGCCAGCGGCGGCACCTGGGATCTGTTCCGCTACCCCGGCATCCGCTCGGACTCGGACATGTTCACCCTCGGCTACGCGTTCCGGCCGTGGACCGAGGCGAAGTCGATCGCGGACGGGCCGTCGATCCTCAACTACATCCGCGAGACGGCGCGTGACCACGGCGTCGAGGAGCGGATCCGCTACCACCGCCGCGCGACGCAGGCGAACTGGTCGTCGGCACAGGCCAAGTGGACCGTCGACATCGAACACACCGACGGCGGTGACTGCGAGCAGATCACCTGCTCGTTCTTATACGGCAACACCGGCTACTACCGCTACGACGAGGGGTACACGCCTGTGTTCCCCGGCATCGAGCGCTTCGCGGGGACTGTGGTCCACCCACAGCACTGGCCCGACGGTCTGGATCTCGACGGCAAGAGGGTCGTGGTGATCGGCAGCGGCGCGACCGCGGTGACCATCGTGCCGTCGCTGGCCGCCCAGGGGGCGCAGGTCACCATGCTTCAGCGCTCGCCCAGCTACATCCTGCCGCTGCCCGCTCGCGACCCGATCGCGGACACCCTGCGCAAGCGCCTGCCGGCCACGCTCGCCTACGCGATCGTGCGATGGAAGAACGTGTTGATCAGCTCCGCCGTCTTCCAGTTGAGCCGGCACCGGCCCGCGCTGATGAAGCGGCTCGTCCGCCGTGCGAACACGGCGCGCCTGCCGCGGGGTTACGACGTCGACACGCACTTCACGCCGGACTACGACCCGTGGGACCAGCGGTTGTGCCTGGTCCCCGACGGCGACCTGTTCCGTGCCATCCGCTCCGGCGCCGCGACGGTGGTCACCGATCGCATCAGCACGGTCACCGAGACCGGGATCCAGCTGCAGTCCGGACCAGAGCTGGCCGCCGATGTGATCGTCACCGCCACAGGGCTGAACCTCCAGCTGCTCGGCGGCCTGACGCTATCGGTCGACGGCACCAAGGTGGACCTGGCCCAGACCGTCGGCTACAAGGGCATGATGTTCAGCGGCGTGCCGAACCTGGCCATCACCATCGGCTACACGAACGCGTCCTGGACCTTGAAGGCGGACCTGTGCGCGCGTTATGTATGCCGCCTGCTCAACCATATGGACGCCCACGGCTACCGGCAGGTCACCGCCGCCGCGCCGGATGAATCACTGCCGACGCTGCCGTTCATCGATCTCGAGTCCGGCTATGTGCTGCGTTCACTGGACCAGCTGCCCAAGCAGGGCTCGCGCACCCCGTGGCGCCTGCATCAGAACTATCTGCGCGACGTGCTGATGCTCAAGCACGGCAAGGTCACCGGTGAGGGGATCGAGTTCGCCGCATGACTTGAGAGACTCACATCGCACGCGCTTGAACGAGCGAGAGCTCGGCCCACAGTTCGCTGCAATCCTCGTCGACGCGATCCAGGCGCCAGTCGGTGGCCAGCGCCGCAACCAGGTGCATTCCCGACACCACGTGCTGTTCGAACTCGCGTGGCGGGGAAGCGTTGCGCCGCGCGCCGCGACAGGCGACGGTGACCCGGACGGTCTCGTCGCTGACCTCGACCGTCACCGTGACGCCGTGGCCGCCCAGAGCCATCGCGTGCGTGACGAGTTCGCTCACCACCACGGCGACGTCGTCGAGCAGCAGGTGCACAAACGTGTCCGGGAGCGCATCCCGGATGCAGGCGAGCGTCCAGACCCGAGCCCGGCGCGGCGTTCCGGGCTCGCACGTATAAGAGTTCTGAGCGGAGTACGTCATGGTCTGCACGGGACGCTACTGCGCTGTGGACGAACGGGCCACACGAGACGCCTGATGATCAGCGTGGGTCGTCTCGGTCCAGATTCCAGTGTCGAGCGGTGGCGGTCATGTACTCACCGTCAGCGCGCTTGTGTAAGGCGAAGCGGGTGATGACACGCTGGCCGCCCTCGTGGTCGCCGTAGAGCAGGTCGACGGTCACCGGCTGATCGTTGGCGAACGCGGCGCGAGCCACCTCGAAAGTAGCTTCGGACGGATCGCGCAGGGCGCCCTGCCAGAAACCGGTGTCCCCGGGCGCGACGTAGAGGTCGCGGGTCAGTCGGCGGAATTGCTCCGGCTCGTGGGGTGCCGGGACCTGTCCCAGGTCCAGCCGATCGAGGTTCCAGCCGTGCAGGATCGCCATCCCCTGCCCGACGTTGCGCAGCGAGATCGCGAGGTAGATCGCCTCGTCGGTGACCTCGACCGCAGCGCACCCGCCGCTGACCCTGAGCCACTTGCCGTCCTGGAAATGGACCTTCTGCACCTCATCCTCCAGCCGCGAGGACATGAGCACCGGGCGCAGGCCCGCGAGCAGAGCCCGTTCGGCAGTGCGGGCCGACCTGTTCGATGCCCGGATCGAGGCGAAGGTCGCGATCGCGAGCACCAAAGTGCCGCCTGCGGTGGCCAGAGACGCCGCGGTCGACCAGCTGTCTGACGCCACACCGGTCCCCCCTGGTACTCATCGGTGGGCGCCTGACCCACACGACGTACCGTAGTCAGGTGCAACCCAGCGTGCGATCCCGTCCTGGCGTGTTCGAGCGATCCCTGGGCGGCTCCCTGCTGCGGTACCGGGTGATGGCGTTCACCACGGGCACCGTCCTGGTCCTGGGGTGCATCGCGCTGATCCTGCAGAAGGCGTTCCACGTCGCGCACACCGATGGCCTCAACGCCATCCTCTGGGTGTCGCACGGCTACCTGTTCCTGGTCTACGTCATCGTCACCGCCCAGCTGTGGCTGAAGCTGCGCTGGCCGTTGTGGCGGCTGGTCGCGATCGGGGCGGCTGGCACGATCCCGACGATGTCGTTCGTCGCCGAGCACTACGTGACTCGGGATGCGCGCGCGACCCACCGCGAGCTCCTACCCGGCTGAACGAAGCTCGCGCTACGGCTGTTGCGCGCAACGGCGTGACGGGCATAGTCGACGGTATGGCCCTGCACTCCGCCCAGACCCCCGCCGCCACCGACGGCATCGACCGCAACCCGTTCCTCGGGCTCGCCAATCCAGCCTTGTCCGAGGCGGTGGCACCTCCGCGTACCACACTGGCCAATGGGCCCGTCCCCGCCGACGTCGCGTACCAGCTGATCCACGACGAGCTGCTGCTCGACGGTAGTGCGCGGCTGAACCTCGCCACCTTCGTCACCACCTGGATGGAGCCCCAGGCCGCGCGGCTGATGGACGAGTGCGCCGACAAGAACATGATCGACAAGGACGAGTACCCGCAGACCGCGGAACTCGAGCGGCGCTGTGTGTCCATCCTCGCCGATCTCTGGCATGCCCCCAGCGCGCACGAGGCCGTCGGATGCTCGACCACGGGCTCCAGCGAGGCCTGCATGCTCGCCGGGATGGCGCTCAAGCGGCGCTGGGCGGCGCGTCCGGGATCCTCAGGTACGCCGAACCTGGTGATGGGCGCGAACGTGCAGGTGTGTTGGGAAAAGTTCTGCCGCTACTGGGACGTCGAGCCGCGCATGATCCCGATGGAGGGTGACCGGTTCCACCTCGATGCCGCGAGCGCCGCGGCAGCAGTGGACGAGAACACGATCGGGGTCGTCGCCATCCTCGGTTCGACGTTCGACGGCAGCTACGAGCCGGTCGCCGAGATCGCGGCTGCACTGGACGAGGTGCAAGCCGCACGGGGCATCGACGTTCCGATCCACGTCGACGGGGCCTCGGGCGCGATGATCGCGCCGTTCCTCGACGAGGACCTGACCTGGGACTTCCGGTTGGCGCGAGTGGCCTCGATCAACACCTCCGGGCACAAGTACGGGCTCGTGTACCCGGGGGTGGGGTGGGTGGTGTGGCGCGACGCCCAGGCGCTGCCGAAGGAGCTGATCTTCAACGTGAACTACCTGGGCGGTCAGATGCCGACGTTCGCGCTCAACTTCTCCAGGCCGGGGGCCCAGGTGGTCGCGCAGTACTACACCCTGTTCCGG
>JALYIS010000304.1 GCA_030775705.1 Actinomycetota bacterium | reverse complement strand
CCGATCTCATTACGCGCCTTCGACTCGCTTCCCGGCGCCGTGCGCCGGCGCCTCGGCTCGTTGTCCACCCGCATCCCCGAGGGCACCCGCGGCAAGGACTTGCTGCGTCGCGGTGCCATCGGAATCGAGGAGCGGTACTACGGAAACGCGAGGATCTTCCGGCCGGACGAGATGTCTCTCTACCGCGGCTACGACCCAGCGGTCTCCTATATGGATGTCACCCGTGGGCTGTATGCATCGACGACGCACCTCGACGGCACGACCCGGATGCAGTACGTGGATCTGTTCACCTGGCTGCGTGGCGACATCCTCGTCAAGGCCGACAAGATGACGATGGCGAACTCACTCGAACTCCGGGTGCCGTTCCTCGATACCGAGGTGTTCAGGGTGGCCTCGTCCATCCCTACCAATCTCAAGATCACTAAGGAGACCACCAAGTACGCCCTG
This sequence comes from Actinomycetota bacterium, assembly GCA_030775705.1. GTDB lineage: Bacteria > Actinomycetota > Actinomycetes > Mycobacteriales > Jatrophihabitantaceae > JALYIS01. Next base: position 9,106 of record JALYIS010000304.1, on the reverse strand, counting down.
CGGCGCGCGCTCGCGGAGATCGTGCCCGCACATGTACTCAACCGACCGAAGCTCGGGTTCCCAGTTCCGATCAGGCACTGGCTCAAGGACGCGATGTTCGACTGGGCCCGCGAGATCATCGTCTCCGCCCAGACCGACGAGCTGATCGACGGGGACGCTGCGTTGCGTCTGCTGGAGGCTCACCGAGATGGACCCCACGACTATTCGCGCAAGATCTGGACGCTGCTGGTCTTCATGACGTGGCATGCGATCTTCGTGGAGGAGCGAATCCGCCCGGAGATTCCCGAGCCTGTCTACCCGGTTCGCGTCTGACCGGCCGGCGGCGTGTGGCAGCCGGCCTCAGGGTCGTGCCCCGTCAACCGGCAAGGTGCGGGAGCACTTCAGCGGCGCAGTCATCCCCATACGATTCGGCCAGTCGCTCCGCGAACGTTGGCTTCTTGACCTCGTACTCCTGGGTGCCGATGGTCTCCAGCACCAGGGTCGCCAGCAGACTGCCGACCTCGGCTGAGCGCTGCCACGACAGGCCCCACTCGCGAGCCGACAGGAACCCTGCGCGAAACGCGTCGCCGACGCCAGTCGGGTCGACCTTCGCATACTCCTTCGCGACTGCGACGTGCACGCGGTCCAGGTCGCGGCCGACGATTTCAACCCCCGCGGACCCGAGTGTCGTCACGCGAACGCCGACGCGCTCCATGACGTTGGCCTCGGTGAGGCCGGTCTTGGACTCCAGCAAACTCTTCTCGTAGTCGTTGGTGAAGAGCAGATCCGCACCCTCGACGAGCGCGATCAACTCCTCCCCGGTCATGCGGGCGATCTGCTGTGACGGATCGGCAGCAAATCGGAAGCCACGCTCGCGACACTCGGTGCTGTGCCGAACCATCGCCGCCGGGTCATCGGCACTCACGATCACGAGGTCCGCGCCGGTCGCGCGCCAGGCCGGTTCCAGCTCGATGTTGCGCGCCTCACTCATCGCGCCCGCATAGAACGACGCGATCTGGCACATCTCCTCATCGGTCGTGCATACGAAGCGGGCGGTGTGGTGGATCGATGAGATGTGCACGAATTCGCAGTTGACGCCGTTACGTTCCAGCCACGAGCGATAGTCGTCGAAATCGGCACCGACGGCGCCCATCAGCACGGGCGCGCCGCCCAACTGACCCATCCCATAGGCAATATTGGCGGCCACGCCGCCGCGGCGAACGACCAGGTCGTCAACCAGGAATGACAGCGAGACCTTGTGCAGGTGTTCGGCGAGCAGTTGCTCGGAGAACTTTCCCGGGAAGTGCATGAGGTGGTCGGTGGCGATTGATCCGGCAACGAGCACGGGCATGGGCACACGAACCAATCGTCATGTCGAGCGCCCGCTCATGGGGCCTCAATGGAGCCTCGGTAGGGCAAAGAGGCCAGATCAACCGCAGAAGGAGTTGCCACACGCGCAGCCGCCGCCCGCGTTGGGATTGTCGATCGTGAAGCCCTGCTGCTCGATGGTGTCGGTGAAATCGATCGTCGCACCGCCGAGATACGGCGCGCTCATCCGATCCACCACGACCGGGACTCCGCTAAGATCGAGCTCGACATCGCCGTCGAGGCTGCGCTCGTCGAAGAAGAGCTGGTACTGCATGCCTGAACAACCGCCAGGCTGGACAGCGACCCGCAGACGCAGGTCATCGCGACCCTCCTGATCCAGCAAGGCGCGCACCTTGACTGCGGCGCCCGCGGTCAGGCTCGGTGCCGCGGCGGAAGTTTCGGCCGGGGCGGGTGTGAGCTCGATCGACGTGCTGTCGATGGCGGTCATGATGCTCCTATGGGTCTCGTCGTACATCACAGCAACTTCGGTGGCTTTCTCACCTCAGGCAGCAACCTACTGTCGAGCCGCCGCATTCCATCGTAGCTCGCCGTCACGCCAGCGGGCTCAACCGCGGTGGAAAACTATGCTTGGCGGGCGGATTAGGCTCCTACTGTGACCTTCGCAGAACCAGTCGCAACTCCCCTGGCGCTACTTCTGTTGGGCCGGGGCAGGGACACCGCATCCGAGCGCGGCGTCGACTGCCCGGGGGAACTGCCACCGGCATCCGATCCCGACCTGGTCGCCCGTGCCGTGCGGGCCAAGGCGGCTCTCGGGGAGCGCGTCTTCGTCCTCGGCCATCACTACCAACGCGATGAGGTCATCCAGTTCGCCGATGTGACCGGCGATTCATTCAAGCTGGCCCGCGAGGCGGCAGCTCGGCCGAAGGCTGACTACATCGTCTTCTGCGGCGTGCACTTCATGGCTGAATCCGCCGACGTGTTGACATCTCCGCACCAGCAGGTCGTGCTGCCTGACCTCGCCGCCGGTTGTTCCATGGCCGACATGGCCAGCCACGAGCAGGTCGCGGAGGCCTGGGATATCCTGATCGACGGGGGTGTCGCGGATCGGACGGTACCGGTCACCTATATGAACTCGTCGGCGGCGATCAAGTCCTTCACGGGCGCGCATGGCGGCACGGTTTGCACGTCGTCGAACGCAGCCCGAGCGATGAGCTGGGCCTTCGAGCAGGTTTCCCCGGAAGGCAAGGTGCTGTTTCTCCCTGATCAGCATCTGGGTCGCAATACCGCGGTGCTCGAGCTCGGCATACCACTTGAGCAGTGCGTCCCATTCGATCCACACAAGCCAGAGGGGGGCCTTAGCGCGCAGCAGTTGCGCGATGCGAGGGTGATCCTCTGGCGCGGTCACTGCTCGGTTCACGGACGATTCAGTGTGCAGAACGTTGACGATGCGCGTTCGCGGATGCCCGGGGTCAACGTCCTGGTGCATCCCGAATGCCGCCACGACGTGGTGCTCGCCGCCGATCTGGTCGGATCAACGGAATTCATCATCAAGACCATCGAGGCCGCTAGCCCCGGCTCGTCCTGGGCGATCGGAACCGAACTCAACCTGGTCCGCAGGCTGGCTGACGCCCATCCCGACAAGCAGATCGCATTCCTTGAGAAGACCGTCTGCTATTGCTCCACCATGAATCGGATAGACCTTCCGCACCTCGTGCACTCGCTGGAATCCCTCGTGCGCGGCGAGGTGGTTAACCGGATTGCCGTCGATCCAGAGGTCTCGGCGAATTCACGCCTGGCGCTCGACCGGATGCTGGCGCTGCCGTAGTCGTCGCGGGGCTCGCTTCACCGCGCGCGACAGCGCGACTTCGGCGCCGCCGCCGCGCGGGCTACCCTGACAGGGTGAAGCTGGTTCCCCGCAAGAATGCCGCCCCGACGTTTGCCGACGTGGTCGACGAGCCGCTGACCGTCCCGTCTGCCAAGGGGCGCCCGACGCCCAAGCGTCGAGAATCGAGCGGGCAGCGTGGGCCAGTGTCCGCGCCGAAGACCCGTAAGGAAGCCCTTGCACGTCAGCGGCAACAGGCCAAGCAATCTCGGGTTGCACGCAAGACACCGGCCGCGGCGATGACGCCTGCGCAACGTCGCGCCGCAATGCGATCGGGAGACCCCGCGGCGCTGCCGCGCCGCGACCAGGGCGCGACCCGCAAGCTGGCCCGCGACTACGTCGATTCGCACCGGATGGCAAGCAACTACCTCCTGCTGCTTTTCCCCTTGATGATTGCCAGCTACCTGCTGCCGTTCGTTCAGTTCGCGGTTATCGCCGTATTTCTCGGGCTGCTGGTCGAGTGGAACATCACCGGCCGAAAGATCCGCAAGATCGCGGTCGAGCGCTTCGGCACGGCGGACGGCAGTGCGATGACCATCGGCTTCTATGCCGGAAGCCGCGCCTACCTGCCCCGGCGGTGGCGTCTGCCGGCGGCCCAGGTCTCCCTCGGCGACGCCGTCTGAGCGGCGGCGCGACACCCAACTAGTCCGGCGACAGGGGCATTGGCCCGTAGACCTCGGTCACGCCGTGGAGCAGGACAACCTGGCCTACGCCGGCCTCCGCGAGCTCGCGCCAGTTCTCGCCAAGCCAACTCTCGGCGTCGGACTGGTTGGAGTGGGCGGGCGAGGCCGGACCGACCATCGCGGCACCATCCACCGACTCCATGCGCCAGGTCCAGCTCATCGACTACTCCAGGGGTGTCGTCAGGACGAGAGAACCGAATCGTATAGACGCGGCACCGACCCTGCTGAAGGCGACCGCACCAACTGGGCATACTGACGTCATGTCCGCACGACGCACAGCCGACCGACCGTGACCGACCTCGGCGCGCTCGGTGCCGATGTGGAGTGGCCAGACAGCGCCACCGCCGCCCACGCCCGAAACAGCATGTCGTCCAGCCTCGGAAGGCTGGACGACTTCGTCGAATGGCTGGCCGCCGTGCAGGCGGTGTCCCCGCCTCACGATTTCGCCCGCGCCCGGATCGTCGTGTTCGGATCATCTGCTTGCGACAACGCGATCGTCGAGCTGGCGGGCGCCAGCGTTGCACTGGTCGACCTCGCCAGCTCGACGACCGCTACCGCGGCCATCGAGGGCAGCGCTCTCGCCGACGCCGAGATAGAGGCCGGCGCTGACATATTCGTCGTGGCCGTGCCCGGTCACGACACCGCTGCAGCGACAGTCGTGTCGGTACTCACCAACACCGAGCCGGTGAAAGTGCTGCCTCGGGGCGCAACGCTGCCGCCCGATGTCTGGATGCAGCGCGCGATCGCAGTACGCGATGGCCGGCGCCGTGCCTTCGGTCTGCGCACCACGCCGAGCGAATTGCTCGCGGAGGTCGACAACCTCGCCATCGCGGCAGCGACCGGCTTCCTGCTCCGGTCAGCAGCTCGCCGAACCCCGCTACTTCTCGACGGGGTCGGCGCCCTCTCCGCAGCACTCGTGGCCGCCACCGTCCAACTCCGCGCATCGCGCTGGTGGCGGGCAGCCGACGTGGACAACCAACCAGTCCAGGAACTCGCACTCATCAAGCTCGGCCAACGACCGCTGCTGGCCCTCGGCGTGGAACGTGACGACGGCACCGCCGGAGCGCTGGGGCTGCTCGCATTGCGCACTGCCTTGCTGTCAGTAGCGCGCAACAGCGCCAGCGGACAGGATGCGTGAGTGAGCGCCCCAGATCCGCGGACCGGCGGTCAGCCGCTGTCCAACTCCAGTCGCGATGCCGTCGAGGCCGTGACCTGGCAGGTTCGCGTGGCCGCCGCGTGGACGTGGCGCTTGCTGATCATCGGCGGGGGCCTGTACATCTTCGTCCGCATTCTCGGCCGGGTCGAGCTGGTCGCGCTGTCCCTGGTGCTGGCGCTCTTCCTCACCGCCGTGCTGCACCCACTCGAGCGCCAGCTGCACCGGGTGCTCCGTGGCCCCAAATCCTTATCCGCGGCCTTGGCGTTACTCATCGGAATCGCGGCTCTCGTCGGCGTTGGCTGGTTCGTCGGTTGGCAGATCGGTAGGCACTCGGCCGAACTCGGCGATCAGATCACGTCCTTCGTCAACAAGACCAAGCACTGGCTGCAGACCGGGCCGCTGCATCTGAAGTCGTCCGACCTCGACAAGCTCACCTCGAAGATCACCGACACGATCAAGTCCCATCAAGGGCAGCTGATCAGCGGCGCGATCGCGACCCTGCGGACCGCGGGCGAAGTATTGGCATCGATCCTGCTGATCCTGCTCTCGACATTCTTCCTCCTGCGTGACGGCGACGAGATCTGGAGCTGGGTGCTGCACCTTTTCCCGCGCGCCGCGCACGAACGCCTCGATCTTGCCGGGCGAGTGGGCTGGGGCTCGTTCGGCGGCTACATGCGGGGCCAGCTACTGATTGCGCTGTTCCACGGCATCTCGATCACGATCGTCTTGGTGATCCTCCGGATCCCCCTCGCGCCCGCATTGGGCGTGCTCATCTTCCTCGGCTCGTTCATCCCGCTGATCGGGCTGACGGTAGCCGGCTCGCTTTGCGTGGCCATTGCCCTGCTCGAACACGGCCCGACGTCAGCGATCATCGTCGGCGCAGCGATCATCATCCTGCTTCAGCTCGAAGCTCACCTGCTCCAGCCGATCATCATGAGTCGCAGCGTTGACGTGCACCCTTTGGCCATCGCCGTCTCAGTGATCACGGCCACGACACTCGCCGGCATCCCGGGTGCCCTTGTCGCCGTACCGCTCGTCGCCTTCCTGAATTCGACTGTGCGAGCTCTGCGCGTATCGAACTCGGTCAGCGAGCAGATGGCGGAGGAGGTGGGCGAGGCACCCGCGGACGCCGAAGCAGCGCGAGACACCGCGGCGGATCCGCCAGGACGGCGCCAGCCGGATCCGCCACGGCGCCAGCCGGACTAACTACGCACATGTGATTCGACGAACGGCGGCTTGACGATCCTGACGACTGACCGGCGACCGCGGACGTCGATCGCCACCTCGTCACCGTCGCCTACACCCGCTTCGCACGACACCAGGGCGAGCCCGATCCCCTTCTTCAGCGTTGGTGAGAATGTGCCGCTGGTGACCTGCCCGATCGTCTCACCGGACGGGCTCAGGACGTCCATATGGGCGCGCGGGATGCCGCGATCGGTCGCCTCGATTCCCCACAAGAGTCGTCTGGGCCCGGCGTTCCTCTCGGCCAGCAATGCATCGCGACCCCAGAATTCGGCCTTCCGCCATCCGACCGCCCATCCGGACCGTGCCTGCAGAGGCGAGATTTCGCGCGACAGGTCCTGGCCGTGCAATGGGTAGCCCATCTCGGTGCGCAGGGTGTCGCGTGCGCCCAGCGCCGCCGGCCTGCCGCCGAATGCGGCGACCGCTTCGACCAGGGCGTCCCACAGGGTGACCGCGGCGTCCCACCTCGGAATGAGCTCGTAGCCGTGTTCGCCCGTGTATCCAGTCCGGCAGATGCGCAGGGGTGCACCGCCAAACGTCGTATCCGTATAGGACATGTAGGGCTGCGATATGGGCAAGCCGAGCCGGTCGAGGACCTGCGCCGACCGCGGACCCTGCAGCGCGAGTACCCCGAACGCCTCGTGCTGACCCACCACCGCGACCCCCTCGGGGGCCGACGCGGTCAACCTTCGGACCACCTCGGCGGTGTTCGCGGCATTCGGCACCAGGAACACCTCGTCGTCGCCGACCAGGTAGGCGATCAGGTCGTCCACCACTCCGCCTGACTCGTCACAGCACAGCGTGTACTGCGCCTGCCCGACCTCGATGCGCCCCAGGTCGTTCGACAGACAGGAGTCGACGAAGCCACGTGCCCCGGCACCATGGACGGTCGCCTTGCCGAGGTGCGACACGTCAAACAGGCCGACGGCCTCGCGAACGGCCGTGTGTTCCTTGATCACGCCACCGCCACTGCCCGAATATTCGATCGGCATCTCCCACCCCCCGAAATCGGCAAGTTTCGCGCCGAGGGCGACGTGACGCTCATGGAGTGGGGAGCGAAGCAATCCTGACATGGCGATCACGGTACCGATCGCGCGGGACATAGCATCGCGGCCATGCCCCAAGTGCCCGGCGCCGCCACCCGCCCGACGATCACCATCGTCGACCCGTCCCTACCTATCCACGCCGACGTCGTCGTCGTGGGTGTCCTGAGCTCCGACGCCGGTCCCAGGTTGGCGCCTGGGGCCCGGCCCGTCGACGCGGTGCTGGGTCGTCGTCTGGTGGCCGGGCTGAAGGCGGCGGGAGCGACGGGGCGCCCGGATGAGGTCGTCAAGATCCCCACGCTGGGACTTGCCCCGTTCGGACTCGTAGTGGCCACCGGCATGGGGCCAGACGTCAAAGATGCGGAGCGCGTCCGCCGCGCGGTGGGGGCGGCCCTTCGGGTGTGCACGAGCCACACCCGGGTCCACATCGCCGTTGACGCGCCGCTCACCGCCATCGCCGAGGGCGCCCTGCTCGGTTGCTACGCCTACACGGACTACAAGTCGGCGGCGACCAGGCCGGCCTTGCGCAAGATCGGCGTTGCGGTCGCTGACTCCCCCGCCGCGCGCGCTGAGCTCACCCGCAGCCGCATCGTCGCGCAAGCGATCAGTACCACCCGGGACCTGGTGAACACCCCTCCCAATGACCTGTACCCCGAGACGTTCGCCAGGCGTGCGGCCGATCTGGCCACCGCCCAAGGCCTCGATGTCGAGGTACTGGACGTGCGCGGGCTGGCCCGAGAACGGTTCGGCGGAATCCTCGCCGTCGGCGCCGGGTCCGCGAGACCCCCGCGCCTCGTGCGAATCAGCTACCGCCCAAGCAACGCGGTGGCCCGCGTGGCGCTTGTCGGCAAGGGCGTCACGTTCGACTCGGGGGGGCTGAATCTCAAGACTGCGAACATGACGTGGATGAAGTCCGACATGGGCGGGGCGGCCGCGATGCTGAGCAGCGTCCTGGCCGCCGCGTCGCTGAGGCTGCCGGTCGAGATCATCGCGACGCTGCCGATGGCTGAGAACATGCCGTCGGGTTCGGCGTACCGGCCATCCGACGTGCTCACTCTGCGCGACGGGCGCACCGTCGAGGTGGCCGACACCGACGCCGAAGGGCGTTTGATCCTCGCCGACGCCATCATCCGGGCGCTCGAAGACGACCCGGACTACCTCATCGAGGCGTCCACGCTGACGGGCGCTGCGCTCATTTCACTTGGTACGCGGGTAATCGCAGCTATGGGCGAGCCGCGGTTCCGTGATCGCGTAGTCGCGACGGCGAATGCCGCCGGCGAATCGGCCTGGGCCATGCCGCTGCCCGACGACCTGCGTTCGGGCCTGGACTCGCCAGTCGCCGATCTGGCGAACCTGCCGAGCGAGCGGTGGGCGGGCATGCTGATGGGCGGTCATTTCCTCGCCGCGTTCATGCCCTCAACTCAGGCGTGGGTCCACCTCGACATCGCGGGGCCGGCGTGGAATCCGGGCGCCCCTCGGGACTACACCCCCAAAGGCGGCACCGGCGCAGCGGTTCGCACCGTCATCGCAACGCTGCGCGACATCGCCGCCCACTGATCGGCGCGGATCTGCGTCCGCCGTCAGCCTTGCGGACCTGTCGGTCGCGCAGGATCCGTCTCGCCGGCCGCTTTGCGCTGGGCGGTCCAATCCCTCATCCGCTGGGGGTAACCCATCACGGCGACGTCGTAAAGCGGGATCGCATGCCTTCGTGCGAAGTTCTGCGCCTGCTCGGGTCCCGCGATCCGTCTGCGGGTCCATTCGCCAGAGGAGGCGACGAGCAGCACGGTGGCTT
>JALYIS010000303.1 GCA_030775705.1 Actinomycetota bacterium | reverse complement strand
GGTCAAGCAGGTGCCCGACACCGAGGCGGAGCGCAAGCTCAATCCGGCTGACAACACGGTCGATCGCGCAGCGGTCGACCCAGTGATCAACTACATCGACGAGTTCGCCATCGAAGAGGGTCTGCGTCTGAAGGAGGCGCACGGCGGCGAGGTCACCAACCTCACCGTCGGTCCCGAGCGCGCCACGGAGTCCATCCGCAAGGCGCTGTCGATGGGCGCGGACAAGGCGGTGCACGTCTCGGACGAGGCGTTGCACGGCTCGGACAGCATCCAGACCGCCAAGGTCATCGCCAAGGCCCTGGGCACGATCGAATGGGACGTGGCCATCGCAGGCTCAGAGGCCACCGACTCCCGCATGGCGATCGTCCCGGCGCTGGTCGCCGAGGTGCTCGGTGTCGCGCAGCTGTCGCAGGCGCGCAAGGTGACGGTCGACGGATCGACGATCACGATCGAGCGCGTCACCGACACCGGGTACGAGTCGGTGCAGGGCTCGACGCCGGCGGTGATCAGCGTGGTCGAGAAGATCAACGATCCGCGCTACCCCTCGTTCAAGGGCATCATGGCCGCCAAGAGCAAGCCGATCACCGCGCTGGCCCTCGGCGACCTCGGCCTCGAGGGCACAGACGTCGGACTCGCGAACGCGTGGACCCAGGTGGTCTCGTTTGAGAATGCGCCACCTCGCCAAGCAGGTCAGGTAGTCAAGGACGAGGGCAACGGCGGCGGCCAGATCGCTGAGTACCTCGCCTCCAAGAAACTCATCTGACCGCAGGCTCGACGACCCACGAAGAGGGATGGACATGTCAGAAGTACTCGTACTCGTTGACTCGGCAGACGGCAGCGTCAAGAAGTCGACGTTCGAACTACTCACCGCCGCGCGCATGCTCGGTGAACCGAGTGCGGTTGTGATCGGCGCCCCCGGCACCGCGGCTGCGCTGAAGTCCCAGCTCGGCGAATACGGCGCCGCGAAGGTCTATGTAGCCGAGAGTGATGACATCGCCGGCTATTCGGTCGCCCCCGAGGCCGAGGCGCTCGCGACGGTAGTGGCCCAGTCGTCGCCTGCCGCGGTCCTCGTCTCCTCCAGCGGGGAGAACAAGGAGATCGCCGCCCGGCTGGCGATGCGTATCGGCAGCGGGGTACTCACCGACGCGGTCGGCCTGGAGGCCGACGGCAGCGTTCACCAGAGCATCTTCGGCGGTGGCGTGAGCGTCGTCTCCAAGGTGGGCACCGGCGTCCCGGTCGTCACCGTCCGCCCCAACTCCTTCGCCCCGGAGCAGCAGGTCGGCGCGGCGGAGGAGGTTGCCATCACGGTGGAACTCTCCGACGCGGCGAAGGCGGCCAAGATCATCGACACTGTGGTCGAGGCGAAGGGCTCGCGGCCCCAACTCTCGGACGCGTCCGTGGTCGTCTCGGGTGGCCGGGGAATCGGCAACGCGGACAACTTCTCGATAATCGAGAACCTTGCCGACACGCTCGGCGCGGCTGTTGGCGCCTCGCGAGCCGTGGTGGACGCGGGGTGGGTTGGTCACCAGCTCCAGGTGGGCCAGACCGGCGTGACCGTCTCTCCCCAGCTCTATGTGGCCGTAGGGATCTCGGGCGCGATCCAGCACCGCGCGGGCATGCAGACCTCCAAGACGATCGTCGCGATCAACAAGGATCCCGAGGCGCCAATCTTCGAACTCGCTGACTTCGGCGTCGTCGGGGACCTGTTTCAGGTCGCCCCGCAGCTGGCCGAGGAGATCAAGAAGCACAAGGGCTGAGCCCTCCTTCACGCTGGCCGCGGCGTGGACAATGCAGGAGTGAGGATGGACGGGTGAGCCTGGACGCCCGGCCAGTGCCCGGCCACCAGCCCTACCGCGATGCCGAAGATGGCGGCCATGCCGCGATCTTCGGCACGGCGCTTCGGGCCACGACCAGCGGCATCCTGATCCTGATCACACTCATCGCCTTCGAGGCGATGGCCGTGGCGGCCGCGTTGCCCACCGCGGCTCGCGACCTGCACGGCGTCGGCGCCTACGGCTGGGCCTTCACCGGCTTCCTGGTGGCCAACGTGGTCGCGATGGTGATCTCGGGCCAGGTCAGCGACAGTCACGGGCCGCGACTCCCGCTGGTCGTCGGCATGCTCGCCTTCGTCGCCGGCCTCACGGTGTCAGGCTCCGCAGTGACGATGGCACAACTGGTCGGGGGCCGTGCGGTGCAGGGATTCGGCAGCGGCCTGCTGATCACCGCTGTCTACGTGGTCATCGGCGAGACCTATCCCGAGGCCGTGCGCCCCAAGCTGTTCGCTGCCCTGTCCTCCGCGTGGGTGCTGCCGTCGCTGCTCGGTCCGCTGATCGCCGGCGCGCTGGCCCAGCACGCCAGCTGGCGCTGGGTGTTCCTGGGGCTGCTTCCGTTCGTGGTACTCGGCGGCGTCTTGATGTCCCCGGTGCTGCGCACGCTCAATTCTCGCCCGTTCCACGCGCGTGGATCCGGTCGGGTCCGCAGCCTCGCCGACCCACGCCGGATTCTGCGGGCTCTCGCCGTGGCTGCCGGGATCGCCGGGCTGGAGCAAGCGGGTCAGCATCCGTCCGCGACCTCAGTGGTCCTGGCTGTTGCCGGCTTGGGGGCCCTCGTCTGGGGACTGCGCACGCTGCTCCCGGACGGCACGTTGCGGGTGCGCCGCGGTGTGCCCGCCCCGGTTGCGATGAGGGGGCTGCTCGCCGGTGCGTTCTTCGGCATCGAGTCCGTCGTCCCGCTGTCGCTGACGGTGCAGCACGGCTTCAGCGCCACCGCAGCCGGCCTGCCACTTGCTTGCGCCGGTCTGTGCTGGGCACTGGGCTCGTGGTTCCAGGGGCGCCGGAGGAACGATGTCGGCGCGGATGAGCAGAACCGCCGGGTGCGACTGGTACGCGGCGGCTTCCTGCTGCTCGCCGTGTCGGCCGCAGCCGTGGCGTTGAGCGTGCAGCCGTCCGCGCCCGGCTGGATGATCTACCCCGCATGGGGCTTGGCGGGCATCGGTGCGGGTCTGACGATGACCAGCGTGAGCGTCCTGTTGCTCAAGTACACCAACGACGCGGATCGGGGTGCGGACTCAGCCGCGCTGCAACTGTGCGACGCCACCGGCAGCGCGATGACCACGGGTATCGCAGGTGTCCTCGTCGCCGCCGCCGCCCGCGGGGCACTGGGCTACACCACCGCGTTCACGAGCTTTGCGATAGCGATGGGAGTGGTTGCCGGCCTCGGCGTGGCCGTATCAGGTCAGGTCCGCGCGCCATCCACGTAAACTGGCGATGCGATGCCATATCTGGACCATGCCGCTACGACACCCATGCTGCCCGAGGCCGTGACGGCCGTCAGTGCGGCCCTGGGCGAACTGGGCAACCCCTCGTCCCTGCACGGCGCCGGGCGCCGGGCACGCCGCCGGGTCGAGGAGTCCCGCGAGCAGCTCGCCGAGGCACTGGGTGCCCGGCCGTCGGAGATCATCTTGACCGCGGGCGGCACCGAAGCGGACAACCTCGCGGTAAAAGGCATCTACTGGGCCCGTCGAGCCGCTGACCCTCGACGGCGCCGGGTCCTGGCGAGCGCGGTCGAGCACCACGCGGTACTTGATTCCGTCGACTGGCTCGCCGCCCACGAGGGCGCAGAGATCACCTGGCTGCCGGTGGACAGGTACGGCCGGGTCGATCCCGAGACCCTGCGAGCCGCCATCGTCGCCGACCCCGTCGGCGTCGCTCTGGTCGCGGTGATGTGGGCCAACAACGAGGTCGGCTCCATCCAGCCGGTTGCTCAGCTCGCCGAGATCGCCCACGAGTTCGGCATCCCGCTGGTCAGCGATGCGGTTCAGGCGATCGGAGCGGTTCCCGTCGGCTTCGCCGCCTCCGGAGTTGACGCCCTCGTCATGACCGGTCACAAGCTGGGCGGGGGCTATGGCGCCGGGGCTCTGGTGTTGCGGCGCGAGATCGACTGCGTTGCGCTGGCACACGGAGGGGGCCAAGAACGAGACGTGCGCTCGGGCACGCTGGACGTCCCGGCCGCGATCGGCCTGGCGACCGCGACGAGCCTGGCGGTCGCCGCCCGGGCACAGTCGGCCGAACGAGTCGCCGCGCTGCGCGATGCGCTCGTCGCCGGGGTCCTCGAGGTCGTGCCCGATGCGGTCGTGAACGGCCATCCCACCGAACGCCTCCCCGGGATCGCGCACCTGTCGTTCCCCGGCTGCGAGGGCGATTCCCTGCTCATGCTGCTCGACGCCCGCGGAATCGAGTGCTCGACCGGCTCAGCCTGCTCGGCCGGGGTCGCCCAGCCGTCGCACGTGCTCACGGCGATGGGGGCCACGGCGACCCAGGCACGCGGCTCATTGAGGTTCTCCCTCGGACACACCTCCGGCCCGGCCGACGTCACTGCGGTGATCGACGCGATCGGGCCTGTCGTCGACAGGGCGCGCCGGGCCGCAGGAGCGGCGGTCGCCCTGTGAGGGTTCTCGCTGCGATGAGCGGCGGCGTCGACTCCGCGGTGGCTGCGGCCCGAGCCGTGGACGCGGGGCACGACGTGACTGGCGTGCACCTTGCGCTGTCCACGTCACCGGCGACGCTTCGTCGTGGGGCGCGCGGCTGCTGCACCCGCGAGGATGCCCGCGATGCCCAGCGCGCGGCGGACGTCCTCGGCATTCCGTTCTACGTCTGGGATCTCGCCGAGCGGTTCCAGGCGGCTGTGGTCGAGGACTTCGTCAGCGAGTACGCCGCCGGCCGGACGCCCAATCCGTGCCTTCGCTGTAACGAGAAGATCAAATTCTCGGCGGTGCTCGACCGCGCGGTCGGTCTGGGCTTCGATGCGGTGGCGACCGGGCATCACGCCCGTCTCACCGACGGTCGGTTGCGGCGTTCGGCAGATGCGGGCAAGGACCAGTCCTACGTCCTCGCCGTGCTCACTCGGACGCAGCTGTCGCGGGCAATGTTCCCGCTCGGTGACACCACGAAGGTCGAGGTCCGGGCCGAAGCCCGCGATCGCGGACTGGCGGTCGCGGACAAGGCTGACTCCCACGACATCTGCTTCATCCCCGACGGTGACACCAATGGGTACCTCACGCGTCGTCTCGGTGCGAGCGCGGGCCCGATCGTCGACGCCGTGAGCGGCGCGGTGCTGGGCTCGCACGAAGGATCGTTCGGCTTCACCGTCGGGCAGCGGCGCGGACTGCGTTTGGACACCGCGGCGCCCGATCGCGAGCCCCGCTACGTGCTGTCCGTCGAGCCCAGCACGAACACCGTCGTGGTGGGCTCGGCGCAGATGCTAGACACCGACGAAATCCGCGCCGATCGGGTCGTATGGACTGTCGCCCCCCCTGACACTCAGGCGTTCGAGTGCCTCGTCCAGTTGCGCGCGCACGGCCACGCGACACGGGCCCGCGTGACGGTCGATGGCTCGTCGGTGATCGCTCGCCTCGGCGCACCGCAGCGCGGAGTTGCGGCCGGGCAGGCGCTGGTCATGTACGACGATGACGTGGTCATCGGATCGGCGACCATCAGTTCGGCGACCAATGACGACGCGCGGCGGGCCGAGACCGGCAGCCGTCCCGGTG
>JALYIS010000302.1 GCA_030775705.1 Actinomycetota bacterium | reverse complement strand
GGCAAATGCCGCCTCCGTGGCGGCGCTCATCCTGTCGACGCAGAGCGCAATCGTCGAGAAGCCGGAGGAGTCCGACGAGCACGAGCATGCCGGGCACAATCACGGCGGCCACGGCCACTCGCACGGCTACTAGGGCTTTGGGATACCCACTCTCAGAGCATGACGAACGCCCCGCGGCACGGCCGCGGGGCGTTCGTCATGTCAGGCGGGTCTGCGGGCGATCAGCACTTCGCGTTCTTCGGCGGACAGGCCGCCCCACACGCCATAGGGCTCGCGGGCGACCAGCGCCCACCGCAGGCAGTTGTCGATCACCGGGCAACTGGCACACACCGACTTCGCGCGCATCTCCCGGCGGACGCGCGAGGGCCCGCGCTCGTTCTCGGGGTGGTAGAACGTCGCGGTATCACTGCCCCGACACTTCGCCTGGACCTGCCAATCCCAGTCCCCTTGCCGCGGGGCCGGTAGCCGTCGGACATCGGCCATGGTGTTCCTCCGAGAGACCTGCGGACCACCACCCCCATAGCGGTCGTCTGCGTATTTCAAAGATCGGGGGCGACAAAGGTGACGCAGGGAATGTCAAATCCGTCAGCGGGCGCCGCAAATCATGGCAATACCCCGCAAAACACCAGCGACGCTATGTGTTTGCGGTGAAGTCGCGACCAGTTGTCCGCGGTGCGGATCTCGTCAGCGGCGTTTGGTGAGCGCGTTCACGGCGTCGGTGTAGCCGCGCGCGTAGTCCCAGCTGACGTATGCGTCGTGATCGGGGGCGAACGCCGGCTCGTGCACGTGGGTCCGTCCCTCGCCGAGTAGCGCTCGCAGGTTGGCGGCCATCAGGTCCCAGCCGAAGTAGTGCTGCTCGCCGCAGTCGGCACATTCGACGGTGATGCCGTCCACGCCCTGGCCGTGCAGTGCTTGGCGGAACTCGTTGAGTTCGGCGAGGTCGGCCAGGACGTCGGCCCGCTCGTCGGGGGACAGGGGCTGCCCGGGATCGGCGTCCTCGAGCAGCGCCGCCGGATCGCTCGGGTCCCCCAGGAAGGGGTCGAGCGGGCCTTCATCGAGGTTCACAGGTGGTCCCCACGCTTCGTCACAGCTCCACGGTAGGACGAGAACCCAGGTCTCCGCCAACTGAAAGCCGAAAACAGGGCGACGAATCACCTCAGGTTCGGCGATTTCGGTGAGGCCGTACGATGACTACTCGGCGCCCTGAGGAGTTCGACGTTGCCCGACCAGCCAATCCACGACCCGATACCCGCCAAGTTCGCCGCGCTAGGGCTCACCTTCGACGACGTGCTGTTGCTGCCCGGGGAGACCGACGTCATCCCGTCCGAGGTGGACACGACCTCGAGGCTCACCCGGGACATCACGGTCACCGTGCCACTGGTCTCCGCCGCCATGGACACCGTCACCGAAGCGCGGATGGCGATCGCGATGGCCCGTCAGGGCGGCATCGGCGTGCTGCACCGCAACCTGTCGGTCGATGACCAGGCCGGTCAGGTCGACCTCGTGAAGCGCTCGGAGTCGGGCATGGTCAGCGACCCGGTCACCGTCGGGCCGCAAGCGACGCTGGCCGAGGTCGACTCCCTGTGCAGCCGTTACCGCATCTCGGGGCTGCCGGTCATCGACGACGCCGGCGTGCTGGTGGGCATCATCACGAACCGCGATCTTCGCTTCGTGCCCGCCGCCCAGTTCGCCACGCGCACGGTTCGCGAGGTGATGACACCGATGCCGTTGGTCACCGCGCCGGTCGGCATCAGTCGCGACGACGCCGCTGCGCTGCTGGCCAAGCACAAGGTCGAGAAGCTGCCCCTTGTCGACGACGCCGGGCGGCTGCGCGGCCTCATCACCGTCAAGGACTTCGTGAAGTCGGAGCAGTTCCCGCTGGCCACCAAGGACGCCGAGGGCCGGCTGCGGGTCGCGGCGGCGGTCGGCTTCTACGGCGATGCGTGGGATCGGGTGGGGGCACTCGTGGAGGCCGGGGTCGACGTCGTGGTGCCGGACACGGCCAATGGGCAGGCGAGGTTGATGCTCGAGCTCATCCGGCGCCTCAAGTCAGATACCGCGACCCGCCACGTCCAGGTGCTGGCCGGCAATGTCGCGACCCGCGCCGGCGCCCAGGCCCTGGTGGACGCCGGCGCCGACGGGGTGAAGGTCGGAGTCGGGCCGGGGTCCATCTGCACGACCCGGGTGGTGGCCGGCGTCGGCGTGCCGCAGATCACCGCAATCTTCGAGGCTGCTCAGGCCTGCCTCCCGGCGGGGGTTCCCGTCGTCGGGGACGGCGGCCTTCAGTACTCGGGCGACATCGCGAAGGCCATCGTCGCCGGCGCGGACACGGTGATGCTGGGCTCGCTGCTCGCGGGTTGTGACGAGTCCCCCGGGGACCTCGTCTTCGTCAACGGCAAGCAGTTCAAGCGGTACCGGGGGATGGGCTCGCTCGGCGCGATGGCCTCACGCGGTCGGGTCTCCTATTCGAAGGACCGCTACTTCCAGGCCGACGCCAGTGACGAGCAGCTGGTGCCCGAGGGCATCGAAGGTCAGGTGCCCTATCGCGGCCCGCTCTCGGCCGTGGCCCACCAGTTGATCGGCGGCCTGCATCAGTCGATGTTCTATGTCGGCGCGCACACCATGCCCGAGCTCCGCGAGCGGGGTCGGTTCGTGCGGATCACCCCGGCCGGGCTGAAGGAATCGCATCCACACGACATCCAGATGACGGTCGAGGCGCCGAACTACTCCAGCCACTGAGGACGCCCTGCGCAGCCATGGGCGCGGTGCGGCAGACTCAACGCCATGCCCCAGACGGTCGAGATCGGGCTCGGCAGACACGCCCGCCGCGCCTACCACCTGGACGAGGTCGCCCTCGTGCCCACGCGCCGCACTCGTGGCTCGGGCGTGGTATCGACGTCCTGGCAGATCGACGCGCACACGTTCGACCTGCCGCTGGTCGCGGCGCCCTCCGACGCCACCGTCTCGCCGGCGAGCGTCCCCGAGATCGAGCGCCTCGGCGGCCTGGCGGTGCTCGACGGGGAGGGCATCTGGGCACGTTACGAGGACGCGGCGGCACAGCTCGACAAGCTCGACGGGACCAACGCCACCATGCAACGGGTCTACGCCCAGCCGGTGTCACCCCAGCTGCTGCGACGGCGCGTTGCGGAGCTGCGCGCGTCGGGCGCCCGGGTGGCCGTTCGCCTGTCCCCCCAGAACACCGCCGAGCTGGCCCCCTACGTGCTCAGTGAGGGTGTCGATCTGCTCGTCATCCAGGGCACTGTGATCTCGGCCGAGCACGTTGCCGCTGAGACGGGGGCCCGGACCGGCCAGAGCCCGGGCGAGGTGGGACTCAATCTGAAGACGTTCATCGCTGCCCTGGATGTGCCGGTGCTGGTCGGCGGAGTGACGAACTACCAGACCGCGCTGCATCTCATGCGCACCGGTGCGGCTGGGGTGATCATCGGCTACGGGGCACACCGCGGCTCGACCACTCATGCGGCGCTCGGCATCGAGGTGCCGATGGCCACCGCCCTCATCGACGCCGCGGCGGCGCGGCGCGACTATCTCGACGAAACCGGTGGCCGGTATGTGCATCTGATCGCCTACGGCGACCTCACCACCGGCGGCGATATTGCGAAGGCGCTGGCCTGCGGCGCGGACGCGGTGATGCTAGGCGAGGCGTTGGCTCTGTCGGACCTGGCACCCGGGCGCGGTAGCTACTGGGACGCGACCGCCGCGCATCCCAGAGTGCCGCGGGCCGCCGTCATCGACCACGCGGTCGGCGGGCAGGACCGTCCGTCGCTGGAGGAGCTCCTGGTGGGCCCCACCGCTGACCCGTCCGGTGAGCGCAACCTCTTCGGTGCGGTGCGGCGGGTCATGGGCAAGTGCGGGTATTCCTCGGTCAAGGAGTTCCAGAAGACCGAATTGATTGTCACCTCCGGACGCTGACGGCAAAACAGGATGGGTGGACGAGTGCTCAAGCTTGGTTACAAGGCTTCCAACGAACAGTTCCCACCCCGGGAGTTGCTGCGCTACGGCGTGATCGCCGAGGAGTGCGGGTTCGATTCGGTGTTCATCAGCGATCATCTGCAGCCGTGGCGCCACGATGGCGGCCATGCGCCGTTCGCGATGAGTTGGCTGGGGGCGCTGGGGGCCAGCACCGAGCGGATCACCATGGGGACCAGCGTGCTGACGCCGACCTTCCGCTATCACCCCGCCATCGTCGCCCAGGCGTTCGCGACCCTGGGCTGCCTGTTCCCCGGGCGGGTCGTGCTCGGCATGGGCACCGGCGAGTCGATGAACGAGGTCCCGCTGGGCGTCGAGTGGCCCGACGGCAAGGAGCGCTTCGCACGATTCCGCGAGGCCGTGGCGTTGATCCGCCAGCTCTGGACCGAGCAGCGGGTGACGTTCGAGGGCGAGTACTACCGCACCGACAAGGCCACGATCTACGACGTGCCCGACCAGCCGGTGCCGCTCTGGCTCGCTGGCTCAGGACCGGCAGCCACCCGCTATGCCGGGCGGGTCGGTGACGGTTACATCACCACCTCCGGAAAGGCGCCCGAGCTCTACACCGAGACGCTGCTGCCGGCGGTCGCCGAGGGCGCGCAGAAGGCGGGCCGCTCGGTGGCCGAGCTGGAGATGATGATGGAGGTCAAGGTCTCCTTCGACCACGACCATGCCGGGGCCATGGCGGCCACCCACTTCTGGGGCGCATTGGGGCTCAGCGCCGAGCAGAAGGCGGGGGTCGAGGATCCGGTCGAGATGCAGCGATTGGCGGACGAACTGTCGATCGAGCAGACCGCGAAACGGTTCATCGTCTCCACGGACCCCGAGGAGCACGTCGAGAAGATCAAGACCTACATCGACCTGGGCTTCACGCACCTGGTGTTCCACGCACCTGGTCCCGACCAGGAGAAGTTCCTACGTCTGTACGGCTCCGAAATACTTCCGCGGCTGCGGAGCTTGTGACCTCCGTGACTGATGGCCCGGTGAGCAATGGGATGCGTCGCGCCCTACGGCGCGCCCGCGACGGGGTGACCCTCGACCCGGTCGAGGCCGAGATACTGCTCGGCGCGCGCGGCCCAGAGCTCGCCGAGCTGTGCAGGTCGGCTTCGCGGGTGCGTGATTCCGGGCTCGCGGCAGCGGGCCGTTCCCGTGTGGTGACCTATTCGCGCAAGGTGTTCATCCCGCTGACGCGCCTGTGCCGCGATCGCTGCCACTACTGCACGTTCGCCACCACACCCAACCGGCTCCCAGCCGCGTTCCTGTCGCCCGACGAAGTGCTCGCCATTGCCGCCCAGGGGGCCGCAATGGGGTGCAAGGAGGCCCTGTTCACCCTGGGCGACCGCCCCGAGGACCGCTGGCCGGCGGCGCGCGAGTGGCTGGACGCGCATGGCTACGACGACACCCTCGCCTACGTGCGGGCGATGGCGATCCTCGTGCTCGAACGCACTGGCCTGCTGCCGCATCTGAATCCCGGCGTCATGTCGTGGGAACAGTTGCAGCGCCTCAAGCCGGTGGCGCCGTCGATGGGAATGATGCTGGAGACCACCTCGCGACGGCTGTTCGAGGACCCGCACGGCGCGCACTTCGGTTCGCCCGACAAGGATCCGGCGGTCCGGCTGCGCGTGCTCGAGGATGCCGGGCGCTCGAACATCCCGTTCACCACCGGCATCCTGATCGGTATCGGGGAGACGCCGTCGGAGCGCGTCGAATCGGTGTTCGCCATCCGCAAGGTCGCGCGCGCCTACCACGCGATCCAGGAAGTGATCGTGCAAAACTTCCGGGCCAAGCCTGACACGGCCATGGCGCGGATGCCCGACGCGGAGATCGACGACCTCGTCGCGACCGTCGCGGTGGCCCGGCTGGTGCTCGGTCCGGGTATGCGCATCCAGGCGCCGCCGAACCTGATCGCGCAGGAGTACGGTCGCCTGCTCGCCGCCGGCATCGACGACTGGGGCGGCGTCTCGCCCCTGACCCCGGACCATGTCAATCCCGAGCGGCCGTGGCCGCAGATCGAGGAGCTGGCCGCGCAGTCGGCGCAGGCGGGCTTCACCCTGGTCGAGCGGCTCACCGTGTACCCGAACTTCGTGCTGGCCGGCGAGCCCTGGCTCGATCCGCGCATCATGCCGCATGTGGATGCGCTGGCCGACCCGGCGACCGGCCTGGCCCGCGCGGGCGCGGCGCCCCGAGGGCTGGCGTGGCAGGAACCTGAGGACGCCTGGCACGCGGACGGGCGTACCGATCTGCACACCGCGATCGACACCACCGGGCGGACGGCGGATCGTCGCGACGACTTCGACAGTGTCTACGGCGACTGGGACTCCGTGCGCGAGCAGGCGGTGCTCACCGGCGCTCCGTCACGGCTGGACGCGGACGTGCTGGCGGCGCTGCGCCACGCCGAGCGTGACCCGGGGAACCTCTCCGACGGGGACGCTCTGGCACTGTTTCATGCCGACGGCGCCGAGCTCGACGCGATCGCCGGCCTTGCCGATGACCTGCGCCGCCAGGTTGTCGGTGACCAGGTCACCTACGTGGTCAACCGCAACATCAACTTCACCAACGTCTGTTACACCGGCTGCCGCTTCTGCGCGTTCGCCCAGCGGCGCACCGACGCCGACGCCTACACCCTCTCCCTCGAACAGGTCGGCGACCGGGCGGCGGAGGGGTGGGCACTCGGCGCCACCGAGGTGTGCATGCAAGGCGGCATCCATCCGGACCTGCCCGGCACCGCGTACTTCGACATCGCACAAGAGGTCAAGCGCCGCGTCCCGCAGATGCACGTGCACGCGTTCAGCCCGATGGAGGTCGTCAACGGTGCGTCACGGACCGCGATGTCCATCCGCGACTGGCTCAGCAAGGCCAAGGAGTCGGGGCTGGGCACCATCCCCGGGACGGCTGCCGAGATCCTCGACGACGACGTTCGGTGGTTGCTGACGAAGGGCAAGCTGCCGACCGCGACCTGGATCGAGGTCGTCACGACCGCGCATGAACTGGGGATCCGCAGCTCGTCGACGATGATGTACGGGCACGTCGACACCCCGAAGCACTGGCTCGGCCACCTGCGCACGCTGGCTCAGGTACAGGATCAGACCGGGGGCTTCACCGAATTCGTCGGACTGCCCTTCATCCATACCAATGCACCGATCTATCTCGCCGGCGTGGCCCGCCCGGGACCGACGATGCGCGAGAACCGGATCGTGCACGCGATGGCCCGCATCCTTCTGCACGGACGTATCGACAACATCCAGTGCTCGTGGGTGAAGCTGGGTGTCGAGGGCTGTCGCCAGGTCCTCGCGGGCGGCGTCAACGATCTCGGCGGCACGCTCATGGAGGAGACGATCAGCCGGATGGCGGGCAGCCAGCACGGCTCGGCCAAGACGGTCGCGGACCTGCACATGATCGTGGCCGGGCTGCCCGATCGAGTCGCCCGGCAACGCGACACGCTCTACGGACAGGTCAGCGACGAGCGAAGCGCGGCGGCGGCAAGCTTCACGGGTACGCTGCCCAGCCTCTCCGCGTGAGCACGGTCGCGCCCTGGGGGTGGCGCGACGGGAATCTCACGCGTTCCGCGTAGGTTCGAGTGGTGAAGTGGACCGCTGATCGGCTTCCGGATCTGAGGGGGCGTACTGCGCTTGTCACCGGCGCCAACTCCGGAATCGGCTGGTTCACCGCACGCGAACTCGCCGGACATGGCGCCCGCGTCGTGCTGGCGTGCCGCGACGTCGAGGCCGGAAAACTCGCCGTCGACCGCATCCATGCCGGCGTGCCCGCCGCGGAACTGGATGTCGTGCACCTCGACCTCGCCTCGATGGCCTCGGTCCGGGCGATCGGTGATCAATGGGCCGGCCAGCTCGACCTGCTGGTGAATAACGCCGGGGTGATGGCACCACCCAAGCGGGTGATCACCGAGGACGGCCTCGAGCTGCAATTCGGCACGAACCACCTCGGGCATTTCGTGCTCACCGGATTGCTCTTGCCGTCCTTGCTGCTCGCGCCGTCGGCCCGCGTGGTCACCGTGTCATCGATCGCGCACCATGGCGGCACCGACGCCGTCCTGGACGGCAACAGCGGACCTGACTACCAACCGCAGCGCACCTACTCGAACTCGAAGTTGGCGAACCTGCTGTTCGCCGATGAGTTGCAGCGGCTCGCGAGCGGGCGCGGGCTGTCGCTCTCCTCGGTCGCGGCCCATCCGGGCGTCTCGTCTACCGGTCTGGTTGGTGACCCGCAGGGCATGGGCGCCCACCGGCTGACCCGGGTCGTCGGGCCGCTGTTCGTCAAACTCTTCACCCAGTCGGCGGCGGCGGGTGCGCGCTCATCGCTGTATGCGGCCATCGAGGCCGAGCCCGGCTCCTACACCGGACCGCAGCGGCTTGGAGACACCCGGGGGCCGATCGGTCCGGCTCGACGCTCGAGCGTCGCGCAGGACGACAAGCTCGGCCGCAGGCTGTGGCAGGTCAGCGAGGAGCTCACCGGCTTCCACTATCCCTGGCCCTAGACTCTGGCCCGGGCCGTAGACTCCGGGCAATGCAAGCCGATCTGGTCCTGGTCGTGGACTACGGAGCGCAGTATGCACAGCTGATCGCGCGCCGAGTGCGCGAGGCGCATGTGTACTCGGAGATCGTGCCGCACACGACGCCGGTTTCCCAGCTGTTGGCTCGTCGCCCGAAGGCGATCATCCTTTCCGGTGGGCCCGCGAGCGTCTACTCAGACGGAGCCCCCCGCACCGATCCCGAACTGTTCACCGCCGGGATCCCGGTGTTCGGAATCTGCTACGGATTCCAGGCGATGGCCGCAGGGCTGGGTGGCGAGGTCGCGCACACCGGCGGCTCCGAGTTCGGCCGAACAACCCTCAGCGTGAGTGCGGCGGGCACCCTGCTGCGCGGCCTGCCCAGGATCCAGCAGGTCTGGATGAGCCACGGGGACGCCGTGCTCACCCCACCGCGCGGCTTCACGGTGTGCGCGTCGACCGTCGGCGCACCAGTCGCCGCGTTCGAAGACCTCGACCGGTCGCTGGCCGGCGTGCAGTTCCATCCCGAGGTGATGCACTCCGAGCACGGCCAGGCCATCCTGCGGCACTTCCTCTACGACATCGCCGGCGCACGCCCGACCTGGACCGAAGCCAACATCATCGACGAGCAGGTGGCCTCGATCCGTTCCCAGGTCGGCGGCAAGCGCGCGGTCTGCGGGCTGTCCGGCGGCGTCGACTCGGCGGTCGCTGCCGCTCTCGTGCAGCGCGCCATCGGTGACCAGCTCACCTGCGTGTTCGTCGACCACGGGCTGCTGCGCGCCGGCGAGGCCGAACAGGTCGAGCGCGACTTCGTCGCCGCCACCGGTGTCCGGCTGAAGGTGGTGGACGCCGCGGACCGGTTCCTCGCCGCGCTGGCCGGCGTCAGCGACCCGGAACACAAGCGCAAGATCATCGGTAGGGAGTTCATCCGGGTGTTCGAGGCAGCGGCGCGCGAGGTCGTCGCCGACGCGGGCGCCCACGGTGACAGCGTGGAATTCCTGGTTCAGGGAACGCTGTACCCCGACGTCGTCGAATCCGGCGGCGGCACCGGCACCGCCAACATCAAGAGCCACCACAACGTCGGTGGGTTGCCCGAGGATCTGCAGTTCTCGCTCGTCGAGCCGCTGCGTGCCCTGTTCAAGGACGAGGTCCGGCGCGTCGGCGAGCAGCTCGGGCTGCCACTGGAGATCGTGTGGCGCCAACCGTTCCCGGGCCCCGGGCTCGGGATCCGGATCGTCGGCGAGGTCACCGCAGAGCGGCTCGCGATACTGCGCCGCGCGGATTCGATCGCGCGTGCCGAGCTGTCGGTCGCCGGCCTCGACCGCGAGATCTGGCAGTGCCCGGTCGTGCTGCTGGCCGACGTGCGCTCCGTCGGGGTACAGGGCGACGGGCGCACCTATGGGCATCCCGTGGTGTTGCGGCCCGTGTCATCCGAGGATGCGATGACCGCGGACTGGACTCGCGTGCCTTACGACGTTCTCGAACGGATCTCGACGCGAATTACCAACGAGGTGCGCGAGGTGAACCGCATCGTGCTGGACGTGACGTCAAAGCCGCCGGGGACGATCGAGTGGGAGTAGCACCAATGACCGAGCTGCCCGCGGACGTCGACGTCGCGGTGGTCGGTGCGGGTCTGGCCGGCCTGACGGCCGCACGCGTGCTGTGCGACGCGGGGCTGGCTGTCGCGATCTTGGAGGCGGGCGACGAACCTGGCGGGCGGGTGCGCACCGACCGCGTCGACGGGATTCTGCTCGACCGCGGATTCCAACTGCTCAACGCGGCCTACCCACAGTTTCGCCGCGTCGACCTTGCCCCGTTGCGGCTGCAGGAGTTCGATGCCGGCGTGGTGATCGCGCACGGGGGCGTTCGCTCGATCGCCAGTGACCCGCGGCGCAGCCCGCGCGACCTGGCGGCCACCGCACGGCTGCCGTTGGGATCCGTGCGGGAGAAGCTCGCCTGCCTTCGATGGGCGCTGGAGGTCGGCTACGGACCGCCGCGTCGGATCAAGGGCCGCCGCGACGAGAGTCTCGAGGCCACCCTGCGCCGCCGCCGTATCAACGGCAGGCTCGCCGACGGGGTCCTGCGACCATTCCTGGCCGGCGTACTCGGCGAGGAAGAGCTGAGGACCTCCACGGTATTGGCGGAGCTGCTTGTCCGCGCGTTCGTGCGCGGCACGCCGGCTCTGCCGACCGCCGGCATGCGGGCGCTGCCGGATCAGCTCGCGTCGGCACTGCCCACGGGCGTGTTACATCGCAACGTGACCGTGCGTGCCGTAACGGACGCGCAGGTTGCTACTGACCGCGGTACGGTGCGCACCCGGGCAGTGGTGGTGGCAGCCGACCCGCGGTCAGCGGCGGCACTGGCCGGAATGCCAGCGCCACAGATGCGGTCGCTCACCACCTTCTACCACCGCGCGGATGAGAGCCCGAGCACTCGCGCGCTGCTGCACGTCGACGCCGACCGGCGGGGACCGGCCGTGAACACGGCCGTGGTCACCAACGCCGCGCCGACCTACGCTCCTGGCCAGTGCCTGATCGCGACGACCGTCCTCGGCAGTGACGCCGGGCCGAAGATGGAGGCGGCCGCCCGCCGCCATGCGGGGATCATCTACGGCGTGGACCCTGCAGGCTGGGAGCTGCTGGCGAGCTACCCGATCGCCGACGCGTTGCCCGATACCCCGCCGGGTACGCCGTTGCGCAAGCCGGTTCGGCTCAGCCCCTCACTGTTCGTCGCCGGTGATCATCGCGACACACCCTCCCTGCAGGGAGCCATGGTCTCCGGCAGGCGCGCGGCCTCAGCCGTCCTACGGGAGCTGACATGACGCCCGCGACGCGAGTCCGTACGGCGGCAGCGGTGGTGCGCCGCAATGGTCCTCGGGTCGTGGGCCGAGGCTGGAAGCGCACCCTGGAGCTGAACCTCGCCACCCACAGCCTCGCGCTGGCTGCGCAGCAGATCCTGTGCACCGCACCACTGCTGGTCGCGTTCTCCGCATTCCGACGCAACGCGGACGACCAGAACGTCGGAGCGGTGTTGTCGCGCTACCTCGGCCTGAGCCGGTCAGCTGCCCGCGACGTCAGTTCACTGTTCAAGAACACCGAGACGTTGAGCACGTCGACCGCGGTCTTCGGCTTGGTCGTCGCCCTGGCCTTCGCTACCAGCATCGCGGTCACCCAGCAGCGTTGGTACGAGCTGGTGTGGTCCCAACGGCGCGGATCGCTACTCAGCTCGACGCTACGGCAACTGCTGTGGGTGGTCGGTCTTTGCGGCTACCTGGTCATCGTGCTCTACGCCGGCCGCACCGGTCATCGCGTCGGGGTGCACGTGCACGCCAGCCGGCCCGCCGGGCCGGTCGCCCAGTTCGTGGTCTCGTACCTGTTCTTCTGGTGGAGTCAGCACCTGTTGCTCGGCGGTCGCGTCAACTGGCATCGACTGGTCCCGGGAGCGGTGGCCATGGCGGTGAGCGTCACCGCGCTGGTCGGCCTGTCCGGATTGGTGATGTCCGGCGAGATCGTGACCGAGTCGTCGGACTACGGTTTGATCGGCGCCACGTTCGTGCTGTCGGTCTGGCTCGTCGTGCTCAGCGGCACTTTGTTCCTCGGCGCCCTGGTAGGTGAGCTGATCGACGAACACCGCCCCGCGCCGGCAGGCCCGGGCGGCCCATCAGAGTTTCTTGGTCATCCGGCCCTGGGCCCCAAGGACGCCGTCTGATTCGCGGCGCAGGTCCACCGAGACGAAGGCCAACGTCCGCCCACACTTGAGCACCGTCGCGTCTACCTCGACCCACTCGCCAACCGGAATCGGCGCGAGCCAGGTGAGGTTCAAGTCCGTCGAGACGCCGAAGCGGTTATCGCGGTCTACGGCGACGATGGCGAGCGAGCCGACGACATCCACCAGGGTCGCCGCGGCGCCGCCGTGCAGGGAGCCGCTGTAGTTGAGAAGCCCTGGCTCGACTTCGACACGGACGACGAGGTGTCCGTCACCCACGCGGACCGCCTCAAGCCCGGGGACTCGCCAACCATCGTGGCGGGGGTGGGCCAGGAATGTTCGCAGGTCCTCCAGATCCATGGCGCGAACACTAGTTGGCGCCGTGTGGGCCGGCCCGCACCGGCAGGAGTCCGGTGCGGGCCGTTGGAGGCAGGCATGGGTGGCCAGCGGTCAGTTCGTGTGCGTCACCGCGATGTTGCCGTCAGCCACGTGCACGTTGATCGTGACCGCTGGGCCGGTTGCCGCCGGGCCTGGCAGGATCGTGCGGCTGACGTTCACGCCGCGTGAGTCCGACCCATTCGTCGCGCTCGGGTCACTTCCGACGCCCGAGACGTTGCCGAAGTGCACGTTGGCCTCGACCGTCGCGTTCAGGGTCGGCGGCACGAGGATGCGCACCTCACCGGCCGCCAGCGTGATGTCGACCGTCCGGGCGGAGACAATCGCACCCACGTGGGTCAGGTCGAGAATGCCCTGGCCGAAGGCCAAGCGGTAGGTCGACTTCAGCGCGTCCGCCGACGTCGGGGCCCAGTCCTTCTGCCCGATGCCGTCGTGCAGCTGAGCGCGGGTGCCCCCGAAGGCGATCAGCCCGGCTACGGTGGGGGCGAGTAGAGCGGCCACCGACCAAGGTGTGCGCCGCAGCGCGAGCCCCCCCACGAGCCCGCCCAGCACGATGCCGAAGGTCACCCAGAAGTAGACCGGTATCGCGATCCCGACTCCCGCGTCGATCGCGGCGAGGATGGCAAGCGCGACGACGAGCACACCGATCGTCGCCAGCCGGACGGGCAGAGCGCGGCGACGGCGCTGACGGCTGGCGATCCGTGCCTCGCGGACCCAGCTGCGAGTCTCGCCGACCCACGCAGGCTGCGACGGATCGGCGCCATCGCTGGGCTCCTGCTTGCTGAGGTTGACCGTGTCGCCGGCAGGCGAGGAGCCGTCCGGCCAGGGTGTCGCGGCGTAGCCTCTGCGCGCCCGCCTACCGAAGACGGCGACCAGAACGATCACAACCACGATCACCGGGAAGAAATGTCCCGGTGCCCACCAGCTGAACGCCAGGCCCCAGAACGCGAGGCCGGCCGCTAGCGCGACCACCCACACCGGGACCTTGCGGCGGCGGAGCTCACCGACAAAGCGGTCCACGGGCGCGTTGACGGTGCCCTGCTCGGGAATCGCGACCCAGGCCACAAGGTAGGCGAGCACGCCGGCACCGCCGAAGAAGGCCGCGGTCGCGAAGAGCACCCGGAACAGCACCGGATCGACAGTGAAGTACTCACCGAGGCCGCCCGCGACGCCTGCGCCGACTCGGTCGGTACGGCTGCGGCGCAGGACGCGGCTCGGCCGCGGCCCACCCGACGGCGGCGTTGGGCCGCTGCCAGGTGGTGTCGCGCCACTGTCGGGGGGCAGCGGGGGCGGTGGGGGGAACCCGCCGAACTGATCTGTCGAGGTCGTCATGGCACCGAGACTGCCTCCCGGGCCGGCCCGAGCGCATCGGGCGTGCCCCTGAATTCGACCCTGAGTCCGGCTCTCAGGGCCTGTCCCGATGCGCGCCACTGCAAGCAGAGGCAATCATGGTGACCATGACCGCGACTGCGCCGGAGGTGCGCCGCCTGTACCGGCGCCCCGACCGAGGCATCGCGGGCGGCGTAGCGGCAGGCATCGCCGCACACGTCGGCCTGAGAGTCAGCATGGTTCGCTGGCTGTTCGCAGTGCTGGCCGCTGCCGGTGGACTCGGCTTCGCGCTGTATGGGGCGTACTGGATCGTGCTCCCGCCCGCCCCTGGGTCAGGCCGCGGGAGATTCCCGGCCTGGCTGGAATTCGTGATCGCCGCACTGGCGGCGGTCGCAGCGATCAGTGCGGTGGCCTACAGCCTGCCCTTGGGCGGTCTGTTCGTCCCGACGCTGCTGGCGTGCCTCGGGGGTGCGCTGCTGTGGCGCCAGGCGGGCGAGTTCGACCGGGGCCGAATACGGAGACTGTCGCGCACCTCACTGGCCGCGACCGGCAGCGACCGGGTCGGGCGCCTGCGGATCGCGGCCGGGGGCGCACTGGTCGTCGGTGGCGCGATCCTCGTGCTGGCGCACGCGAACTTCAGTGCGATCCGGGACGGCCTGCTCGCGATGGCAGTCACCGCTGTGGGGCTGGTCCTGCTCACCGGTCCTTGGTGGCTGCGCATGATGACCCAGCTCACCGCGGAGCGCAGCGAACGGATCCGATCGCAGGAGCGTGCCGACATCGCCGCCCACCTGCACGACTCCGTCCTCCAGACGCTGGCACTCATCCAGCGCAACTCCTCATCGTCACGCGAGGTCACCCGGCTGGCGCGCGGTCAGGAACGCGAGCTCCGGCACCTGCTGTATGGGAGCCGTACTGCGATGGGGCAGCTCGCCGAACAGCTGCGCAGCCTCGCCGGTGAGGTCGAGGACGCCTACGCGATCGGGATCGAGGTGGTGATCGTCGGCGACGCGCCCCTGGACGACTCGCTCTCGGCCGCGGCAGCCGCCGGGCGTGAGGCCCTGGTCAACGCCGCCAAGCACGCCGGCGTGAGCACGGTGTCCCTCTACGCTGAGGTGGAGTCGGATGCGGTGAGCCTCTACGTGAAGGATCGCGGAGTCGGCTTCGACCCGGACGTGATTGCCGAGGATCGGCAAGGCATCCGCGGTTCCATCATCAGCCGGGTCGAACGCCATGGAGGAGAGGTCACCGTGCGCAGCCAGCCCGGCAGTGGCACGGAGATCGAGATCAGGATGCCGCGATGACACTCGGCAGCGAGGCGGTCGTGCGCGTCGTGCTGGTCGACGACCACGCGATGTTCCGAGCCGGCGTGCGTGCGGAGCTGGGCGGGCGTGTCGAGGTGATCGGCGAGGCGGGCAGCCCCGCCGAGGCCGTGGCGGCGATAACCTCCGGCCGGCCCGACGTCGTGCTTCTGGATGTGCACATGCCTGATGGCGGCGGGATGGCCGTGCTGGATTCGATCGGGGCATCGTTGCCACAGACCCGGTTCCTGGCGCTGTCGGTGTCCGATGCCGCCGAGGACGTGATCGCGCTCATCCGCGCGGGCGCTCGCGGCTACGTCACCAAGACCATCTCGGCCGATGACCTGGCGGACGCGATCACCCGGGTGGCCGGTGGTGACGTCGTGTTCAGCCCACGACTGGCCGGCTTCGTCCTGGACGCGTTTCGCGACGCGCCCGTCCCCCCGTCGGTCGACCCGGACTTCGACCAGCTGACACCGCGCGAGCGTGAGGTGATGCGCCTGCTCGCCCGCGGCTACGCGTACCGCGAGATTGCCGCGCAGCTATTCATCTCGATCAAGACGGTGGAGACCCACGCCTCGAACGTCTTGCGCAAGCTGCAGCTGTCCAGCCGCCACCAACTCACCGCTTGGGCGGCCGACCGCCGGATCGTGTGAGCGGTCGGTTCGGCCTCAGCGCTCGCCGCGGCAGACCTGTAGTACCGCGTCGGCGAGGTGCGGACCCTGCGATCCCAGCGCGCCCCGGTACGTGTCGAGGATGACGCGTTCGCGGCCGAGTTCGACACGGGCGCCGCCGGCGTTCATGCGCGCTGTCTGAATGCGCTGGGACAGGCGAGCGCGCTCGGCGACGAGTGAGACGATCGCCGCGTCGAGCGCGTCGATCTGGTCACGCAGTGTCGGAATCCCTGCGGCTTCTACGGCGGTGCTGTCGGTCACCGGCAGGTCCGATGCTGTGTTGTTCACGGCGGTGGTCATCGAAGTCCCTCTCGTGGCACCGTCCGAGCGGCGGCGGAGACGAAAAACGCCCCGGGGCTACTCGGGCCCGGGGCGTTGGTTGGTGGGTAGGTCAGCCAGCAACGATGGGCACCGAGGCGCGGTACCCATAAAACAACTCGTCGAGGCGGTAGGTCACGCGTTGATGGTGACATGTCCGCGGCGCTCTCGGCAACCCGGGCGTCGTGTCGGCGCGCGCCCGTAGGCTGGTGCCGAGATGAGCGAAGACGTCGACGGCCTGCTGGACGGGCTCAATCCCCAGCAACGAGCGGCCGTCGTGCACGAGGGCGGACCCCTGCTGATCGTCGCGGGTGCGGGGTCGGGCAAGACTCGCGTCCTCACCAATCGCATCGCCTACCTGATGGCGGAGCGAGGAGCCGGGCCTGGTCAGATCCTTGCGATCACCTTCACCAACAAGGCCGCTGGGGAGATGAAGGAGCGGGTCGCCGCACTGGTCGGTGGTCGCGCGAAGCTCATGTGGGTCAGCACGTTTCACTCCATGTGCGTGCGCATCCTGCGGGCGGAGTCCAGGACGCTCGAGCTGAAGTCATCATTCTCGATCTACGACGCCGACGATTCCAAGCGCTTGATGACGATGGTGAGCCGCGAACTGGATCTGGACCCCAAGCGTTACCCGGCGCGCTCGCTCTCGGCGCAGGTCAGCAACCTCAAGAATGAGCTCGTCACCGCGCAGATGTGGATGGACAAGGCCAGCAATGCACACGAGAAGGTGCTCGCCGAGGCGTACTCGCGTTACCAGCGCCGCCTCGTCGAGGCCCATGCCCTGGACTTCGACGACCTGATCATGACTACGGTGCGCCTGCTGCGCGATCACGCCAGTGTCGCCGAGCACTACGCCCGACGGTTCCGCCATGTGCTGGTCGATGAGTACCAGGACACCAACCACGCGCAGTATGCGCTGGTGCGCGAACTCACCGCGCCACTGATCGGCACGGATCCGGCCGAGCTCGTCGTGGTGGGCGACGCCGACCAGTCGATCTACGCCTTTCGCGGCGCGACGATCCGCAACATCCTCGAGTTCGAACGCGACTATCCCAACGCCACGACGATCCTGCTCGAGCAGAACTACCGCTCGACCCAGACGATCTTGAGCGCGGCGAACGCGGTCATCGCCCGCAATCCCGACCGCAAGCCCAAGAACCTCTGGTCGGAGGCGGGCGCCGGCGAGCCGATCCTCGGCTACGTCGCCGAGAATGAGCATGACGAGGTGGCCTGGGTCGCACAGCGCATCGAGCAGCTGGCCGACGAATCGGATGTCACACCGTCCGACGTCGCGGTCTTCTACCGCACGAACGCACAGTCACGAGTCTTCGAGGAGGTGTTCATCCGGGTCGGCATGCCCTACAAAGTCGTCGGCGGTGTGCGCTTCTACGAGCGGCGCGAGATCCGCGACGCTCTGGCCTACCTGCGGGTGATCGCGAACACCGACGACGTGGTGAGCCTGCGCCGGATCCTGAACACGCCACGCCGCGGCATCGGAGACCGGGCGCAGGCCGCCATCGAGGTGCTCGCGCAGCGCGAGGAGATCTCCTTTGGCGCTGCGCTGGAACGTGCCGACGAGGCCTACCTGGCCGGGCGTTCATTGAGCGCGATCCGAGAGTTCACCGAGATGTTGGTGCGCCTGCGAGGGGTCGCCGCCGGGCCGGACGGCACCCCGAGCGCGATTCTGGAGGCGGTTTTGGACCGCACCGGCTACCTGCGTGAACTCGAGCAGAGCCGCGATCCGCAGGATGAGGGCCGCGTCGACAACGTGCGTGAGCTGGTCAGTGTCGCCCGGGAGTTCGAGCAGGCGCGCGCGGGGACCGACGAGGCGACCTCCCTCGTCGCGTTCCTCGAGCAGGTGTCACTCGTCGCCGACGCTGACTCCATCCCGGATGCCGGCGGCGGCGTGGTGACCCTGATGACGCTGCACACCGCGAAGGGACTGGAGTTTCCGGTCGTCTTCCTGACCGGTCTGGAGGACGGCGTGTTCCCCCACCTGCGCGCGCTCAGCGACCCGGCCGAGCTCGCCGAGGAGCGCCGCCTCGCCTACGTCGGCATCACCCGGGCCAGGGAACGGCTGTATCTGTCGCGTGCCCTGTCACGCTCGGCGTGGGGCGCGCCGTCGTGGAATCCCCCATCGCGGTTTCTGGACGAGGTTCCCGGGGAGCTCGCGACGTGGACGGGCGCCGTTGATCGTCAACCGTTCGTCGGCGGCTTCGGAGACGATCCGCCCGCCCGTTACGGCGACCACGGCTACCGCTCCGTGGCGCGATCGCGGACGCCGTCGGCGCAGGAGCAGCTCGTCGCCAGCCGCATGTCGAGCGGGCGTGGGTTGTCCGGCGGCGTCGGCAACCGTGCGGTCCCGTCCCTGGAGGTCGGTGACCGGGTGAGCCATGATGCGTGGGGGATGGGCACCGTCACCGCGACCCGGGGGGCCGGAGACGGCGCTCAGGCCCAGATCGACTTCGGTACGGACGGGCTCAAGTGGCTGATGCTGCGGTACGCACCGGTCCAGAAGCTCTAGCGTCCGTAGTCCACATGCACGTGCCGGCAGGTCAGCGGAGCTTGCCCGAACCCAGCGGCGCGCACTGCGAGGACGGTCCCGCGTAGTTCGGCGACTGGAACACCACGAAGGTTCCGGCACGCAGCACGACGCGGTAGCCGTCCGACAGTGCCTGCGCATACACCTCGTTCGGTGAGGGTGCCGGCGGGTTGCCGCCGGTATCCGGAGCGATCATGTCGATCGCGATGAAGTCTGGGTCGGGGGTGCCGGCCAGCGGGACGCTGGTGTAGTCACGGGCGGTGAGGTGCGGGACCAAATGGTTGTCGGCCGCGATGCAGACGTCGGTCGGCAGCCACGCCACCACCCGGTCGGCGTTCGTCACCCAGTCGGAGGGCTGGTGCGCGTACGCGCCTCGCAAGGAGGTGAAGGGCACGATCGTGACAGCAGGGCCGACGACGATCAGCAGGAGCGGCAGTCCGGCCAGCATGAAAGCCAGGCCGTGGCGTAGCCGGGCCGCTCGGCGGGTGACATCGAACAGACCCAGCCGGTCGCCTCCGTCCACCATGGCCAGCAGGAGGATCAGCCACGGGAGAGCGTTGTAGTGGAACGTCGTGATCCAGAGGTTGTGGCGAGAGTTGAAGAAGCGCTGGGCGAGCAGCGGCAGGACGAGGACTGAGTAGGGCGAGCGCAGTGGCAGCAATGCGAACGGCAGGATGAGCCACGCCATCGTGCTCGTCTTGACGTCGGGCGTGAAGAACACGTTCGCCGCATGCCACGGATGGGTGAGGATGTTCATGATCGCCGCGGACATGGACGATCCCAGCGAGCCGAACTGGTCGCCGTAGGCGAAGGCGTGTCCGGCGGCGAAGTGCGGGATGACGATCGTGGTGGTGACCAGGAATGTGCCAACCCCCACCGCGATCAACGCGAATGCCTGCCGAACCTTGCCGTGGCGCTGCGCCATCACGAGCACACCGATCAGCGTGACGATGAGACCCATGTCCTCGCGCACCAACAGCAGCAAGCCACACCACAGCAACAGACGCCGGTCGTCGCGGCGGTCGAGGGCGTCGATCGCCAGCGCGACGAATGGTGTCGCGAACGCGATCTCGTGGAAGTCGAAGTCGATCAATCCTTGGATCGGCCACCCGAAGCCGAACGCAGCAGCGACCAGCAGCGACATCGGCTCGGATGCGCGACGGCGGGTGAATCGGTAAACGACCGGTATCGCGGCGGCGGTGAGTACGGCCTGCGCGATCAGCAGCATGCCGGGGTCGTCCCAGATCCAGTACAGGGGTGCCAGCACCGCGATGATCGGGTGGAAGTGATCACCGAAGATGTTGTAGTCGGCACCCTTGAGCGCGATGATCGGCGCCTTGAAGTGTGCGTAGGCACGCACCGCCTGGTCGAAGATGCCCAGGTCGTAGCCGGTAGTCAGATACCGGGCCTGCTCGACCAGGGCATGGTAGAGATAGAAGCCAAGGCAGCTGAGGGTGATCGCTGCGATCGGGGCGAATCGGCGCAGCGGAGCCAGCCCCGCAGCCTCCGGCTCCGCTAGCAGCTCGGCGGCAGGCGGGTTGTCGTCGATCAAACCGGCCGCCATAGCGATCGATTCTTCCATGGTTGGGCGGGTGTTCCGCCGCCGTGGCGCGTACCGGACCAGACCACCGTCGCGCCCGGGCGACTGACGTCCTACCCTCGTGGGGTGTCTGATCGCCTTCGTATTGTCATCGCCAAGCCTGGCCTGGACGGTCACGACCGTGGCGCCAAGATCATCGCCCGCGCCCTGCGCGACGCCGGCATGGAGGTCGTCTACACCGGCCTGCACCAGACTCCGGAGCAGATCGTCCGTGCGGTTGTCCAGGAGGATGCGGACGCGGTGGGACTGTCGGTGCTCTCCGGAGCGCACATGACGCTGTTCGCGAAGACTCTGGAACTGCTCGACAATCAGGGCGTTTCGGACGTCGTGGTGTTCGGTGGGGGGATCATCCCCGACGCGGATATCAAGGCGCTGCATGAGCTGGGAGTGGCCAAGGTGTTCACCCCCGGAGCGACAATGGACGAGATCGTGGAGTGGGTCCGCACCCACGTCGGCGGCGTGGTCGCCGAGCACACCCCGTGATCGGACGCCACATGAGACGCGTCTCACCCCCACCGTCAACGCCGCTCGCTGACCTAGGCTCCCAAGGGCCGTACTGCACACAGACCGAGAACGGACGAATCAACGTGGATCTGTTCGAGTATCAAGCCAAGCAGCTGTTCGAGAGGTACGGCGTGCCCGTCAGTCTGGGCGAGGTCGCGACCACCCCCGCACAGGCGAAGGCGATCGCCGAGCGGATCGGCGGCGTGACCGTCGTCAAGGCTCAGGTCAAGATCGGTGGCCGGGGCAAGGCGGGCGGCGTCAAGGTGGCCAAGACCCCGGACGAGGCGCAGGCCCAGGCGGAGCAGATCCTCGGCATGGACATCAAGGGACTCACGGTGCACCGCGTGCTGGTCGACCCGGGCGCCGCGATCGAGGAGGAGTACTACGTCTCCTACCTGCTCGACCGGGCCAACCGAACCTTCCTTGCCATGGCCTCCTACGAGGGCGGGATGGAGATCGAGCAGCTCGCCGTCGAGCGCCCGGACGCGCTGGCAAAGGTCCCCGTCGACGCGATCACCGGAGTCGACGTGGCGAAAGCCCGCGAGATCGTCGAGGCGGCTAAGTTCCCGGCCGAGGTGGCCGCCAAGGTCGCCGACGTGCTGGTTGCCCTCTGGGCTGCGTTCGTCGGGTCCGACGCCACGCTGGTCGAGGTGAACCCGCTGGCCAAGGTCGCCTCCGGCGAGGTACTCGCCCTCGACGGCAAGGTGACCCTCGACGACAACGCTGGGTTCCGTCAGCCGGGCAACGCGGACCTGGTCGACCTCGAGGCCAGTGACCCGCTGGAGCAGAAGGCCAAGGAGAAGCACCTCAACTACGTCAAGCTCGACGGCGAGGTCGGCATCATCGGCAATGGCGCGGGACTAGTCATGTCGACGCTCGACGTCGTCGCCTACGCCGGCGAACGGCACGGCGGGGTGAAGCCCGCGAACTTCCTCGACATCGGTGGCGGGGCCTCCGCTCAGGTCATGGCGGACGGGCTGGACATCATCCTCAACGACCCGTCTGTACGGTCGGTATTCGTGAACGTCTTCGGTGGCATCACCTCGTGCGACGCGGTGGCCGAAGGCATAGTCGGGGCCCTGGGGATTCTCGGCGACGAGGCGAGCAAACCGTTGGTCGTGCGCCTGGACGGCAACAACGTCATCGAAGGACGCCGGATCCTCACCGAGGCGGCACATCCTCTCGTCACCCTCGTGGACACCATGGACGCCGCTGCTGACAAGGCGGCCGAACTCGCCAACACCGGAGCCCGATAACGATGGCAATCTTCCTCAACGAGTCCTCCCGCGTCATCGTCCAGGGCATCACCGGCGGGGAGGGCACCAAGCACACCAAGCGCATGCTCGCCTCCGGCGCCCAAGTGGTCGGCGGGGTGAATGCACGCAAGGCCGGGAGCAAGGTCGACTTCGACGGCGTGGTGCTGCCGGTGTTCGCATCAGTGGCCGAGGCGATGGCCGAGACCGGCGCGAACGTCACCGTGGGTTTCGTCCCGCCGGCGTTCACCAAGGACTCGGTGATCGAGGCGATCGATGCACAGATCCCGTTGTGCGTGGTCATCACCGAAGGCGTCGCGGTGCACGACTCAGCCACCTTCTGGGCCCATGCGCAAGGTAAGGGCACCCGGATCATCGGTCCGAACTGTCCCGGACTCATCAGCCCCGGCAAGTCCAACGCAGGCATCATCCCTGCGGATATCACCGGCCCCGGCCGGGTCGGATTGGTGTCCAAGTCAGGGACACTGACCTATCAGATGATGTTCGAACTTCGTGACTTCGGCTTCTCCACCGCGGTCGGCATCGGTGGGGACCCGATCATCGGGACGACGCACATCGACTGTCTCGAGGCGTTTCAGAACGACCCGGATACCGACGCCATCGTCATGATCGGCGAGATCGGTGGAGACGCCGAGGAGCGCGCCGCCGCCTACATCCAGGACCACGTCAGTAAGCCGGTGGTTGGATATGTCGCCGGATTCACGGCGCCCGAGGGCAAGACGATGGGCCATGCCGGCGCCATCGTGTCCGGGTCCTCGGGTACCGCCCAGGCCAAGAAGGAAGCGCTCGAAGCAGCCGGTGTGCGGGTGGGCAAGACGCCAAGCGAAACCGCGCAGCTGATGCGCGACATCCTCACACACGGCTGAACCTCGCCAGCACCCGGTAAACCAGGGCAATCCGGTCACTCGATATGCACCGCGTGCGTGTCAATGTTTCCAGACGGCTGCGTCCGCGCTAGCTTCTCACCTGAGAGACCACCAAGAACCGGACGAGGAGCCCGCGAATGACATTCCAGCCGCCACCACCACCCCCGCCGCCCCCGCCGCC
>JALYIS010000301.1 GCA_030775705.1 Actinomycetota bacterium | reverse complement strand
TTGCTGCGCAGCTCGCCGCGGCGGACCTCGAGTTCGCCGGCGGTGGGATCGACCGGGCGCTGGATCGGCTCCTGCGCGCCCTGCGCGCCAGCGCGGGCGAGGAACGGGAGACCTTGCGCCAACGGTTGATCGACTATTTCGACCTGCTCGGCAGCGAGCACCCGGCGGTAGCGCCGGCACGCCGTCAGATGGCTCAGGTGCTGTTCTGAAGGTGAGGGGCCGGCGCGGCAGATCAGTCGTGCCGACCGACGAGGCCGCGTTCGCGCGCGTGCGCCGCCTGGTCGCCGATGGCGACGGTGACCCGCTGGCCCCATTCGCGCTGCGTCCGGAGAAGCTCTACGTCTTCGCCCCCGACGGCTTGGCTGCGGTGGGGTATCGCGTCAAGTTGGGGACCGCCGTTGCCGGTGGCGATCCGGTCGGCTCCGCCGAGTCGTGGTCCGCGGCGATCGATGCGTTCGTGCTCACCGCGAAGTCGCGCGGATTGCGGGTCGCCGTCCTCGGGGCCGGTGAGCGCGCCAAACCGATGTGGACGAGCCACGGCCTCAGCGGGGTGCCTATCGGGCGCGACGTAGTAATTCGGCGGTCCGAGTTCGTGCTGAGCGGGCGGCGGTACCGCAACCTCCGCCAGGCGATCAAGCGTTCGGAGAACGCTGGGGTCA
This sequence comes from Actinomycetota bacterium, assembly GCA_030775705.1. Taxonomy (GTDB): domain Bacteria; phylum Actinomycetota; class Actinomycetes; order Mycobacteriales; family Jatrophihabitantaceae; genus JALYIS01. Next base: position 14,109 of record JALYIS010000301.1, on the reverse strand, counting down.
AGGTGGAGTTCGTCCGCGAGGGCGAGCTCACCGCCGTCGGTGTGGCCGAGCTGCGGCGCCTCATGAAGCGCTCCCGCCGCGAGGACAGCCGCGGGTTCTCGATGATCCTGGGCCGCCTGTTCGACGGCAACACTCCCGACGCCCTGCTCGCCATCGCCCGGGTCGAGGACGGCACCGCAGTAGCGGTGCACCGCTACCTCTGGGCAGGCCGACGCGACCTGTCCCTCGACCTCCCGATTCGCAGCGCCGGCGCGCCGAACGGGGTCGACGAACGCATCATCGCCGAGGTGGTCGCCTGGGGCGAGCAGCACGACGTCGACCGCGTGTCGCTGGCCTTCGCGCCGTTCCCCGACCTGTTCGTCAACCGCAGCAACCTCGGCGCCCTGGGCAAGCTCGCCTACGCCGCCGTGCATCTACTCGATCCCCTGATCAGCGTGGAGCGCCTGTACCGCTACCTGCGCAAGTTCCATGCCTTCGACCAGGAGCGCTACGTGATGCTTCGCTGGCGCAATGTGGTCGTCGTTGCGATGGCGCTGCTGCTGCTCGAGTTCAATGGCTGAGCGTTACGCCCGAGCTCAGCCCACGGTGTGTGGCATCAGCGCGTTGTCCGGGATCACACCGAGTCGGCCGGCCTGGTAGTCCTCGATCGCCTGCATCAACTCCTGCTTGGTGTTCATCACGAACGGTCCATAGTGCGCCACCGGCTCGCGGATCGGCTGGCCGCCCAGCAGTACCACCTCCAGAGCAGGGCGGTTGGAGTCCTGCTTCGTCGACGCGGCGACGGTGATGCGATCACCGGCGCCGAACACGGCAAGCTGGCCGCCGTGCACGGGCCGGGCCTCGGCGCCGACCGTACCGTTGCCCGACAGGACGTAGACCAGTGCGTTGAAGTCGGCCCGCCACGGCAGCGACAGCTGCGCACCAGGTTGAATCGTCGCGTGCGCCATCGTGATCGGCGTGTGTGTCGAACCGGGTCCGGCGAACTCGCCGACCGTGCCGGCCACGATGCGCACCAGCGCGCCGCCGTCCACCGATGCGACCAGCTTCGAATCCGTCCCCTCGATCGCCTGATACCGGGGCGTGGCGAACTTGTCCTTTGCGGGCAGGTTGACCCACAGCTGCAGGCCGTGGAACACACCGCCGGACATGACGAGCTCCTGCGGCGGTGTCTCGATGTGCAGGATGCCGGCGCCGGCCGTCATCCATTGGGTGGCTCCGTTGTTGATGACGCCGCCGCCACCGTGGCTGTCCTGGTGCTGGAACGTGCCGTCGATCATGTAGGTGACCGTCTCGAAGCCGCGGTGCGGGTGCCACGCGGTTCCCTTGGGTTCGCCGGGCGCGTAGTCGACCTCGCCCATCTGGTCCATGTGGACGAAGGGATCGAGGTCCTCGGTCGAGACGCCCGCGAACGCGCGGACCACCGGGAATCCCTCACCCTCGTACCCTCGGGGCCCGGTGGTCACCTGGCGTACCGGGCGCTCGACGTCCCCGAGTTCCGCTTCCCGGATGCGGGGCAGCGTCAAGGTGTCTGCGGTGACAGCTGGCATGTCGGCCTCCAAAATAGTTGCAACCTCAACTGTAATGGCAGCAACGCCAGCCGCACGACCCCCATTCCCGCTCGCGCGTCAGGGCTGCCCAGCGCCATCGCCAGCCAAGGAATCGGCAGTTGATTGCTCGAATCTGAGCCAGAGAGCACCGAGCGGGGGGACCCGGAGGGTGGCTGAGGCAGGCTGGCCGTGCCAAGGCTGCGGCGTGGCCAGCACCCCGCCCAGGTTGCCCACCCCGGAACCGAAGTACTGCTCGGCATCGGTGTTGATCACTTCTGCCCACCGGCCGGCACGGGGTAGCCCCAGCCGGTAACCCTCGTGGGGCACCGCGCTGAAGTTCGCCAGGCACGCCAGGGCCGACCCGTCGGTGCCTAGGCGCAAGAAGGAATACACGTTGCCCACCGCGTCGTTGGCGTCGATCCACCCGAATCCGTCGGGGCTGGAATCCCCTGACCACAGCGCGCTCGTGGCGGTATAGACGTGATTGAGGTCGGTGACCAGACGTGCCACACCGCGATGGTCGGGCGCCTCCAGCAGCCACCAGTCCAGCGAGCGCCCTTCGGCCCACTCGCCACCCTGGGCGAACTCCTGCCCCATGAACAGCAACTGCTTACCCGGGTGCGCCCACATGTACGCGTACAGCGTGCGCAGGGTGGCCATCTGCTGCCACCGGTCTCCGGGAATCTTGTTGAGCAACGACCCCTTGCCGTGCACCACCTCGTCATGCGACAGCGGGAGAACGAAGTTTTCCGAGTAGTGGTACATCATCGAGAACGTCATCTCGTTGTGGTGGTACTGGCGGTGAATCGGCTGATGCCCGATGTAGCTCAACGTGTCGTGCATCCACCCCATGTCCCACTTGAAGCCGAAGCCCAGACCGCCCAGGTGGGTGGCGCGGGTGACCCCGGGCCACGAGGTCGACTCCTCGGCAATGGTGACCACACCCGGCACCCGGCGGTAGACGGTGGCGTTCATCTCCTGCAGGAACGCCACGGCCTCCAGGTTCTCGCGGCCGCCGTGTTCGTTGGGAACCCACTCGCCCGCCTTGCGTGAGTAGTCCAGGTAGAGCATCGAGGCCACCGCATCGACGCGCAGCCCGTCGACATGGAACTCCTCGAGCCAGTACAGCGCGTTCGCGACGAGGAAGTTGCGCACCTCGCTGCGCCCGAAGTTGAAGACGTAGGTGCCCCAGTCTGGCTGCTCGCCGCGGCGGGGATCACCGTGCTCATACAGCGGGGTGCCGTCGAAGCGGGCCAGCGCCCAGTCATCCTTCGGGAAATGCGCAGGAACCCAATCGACGATCACACCGATACCGGCCTGGTGCAGGGCGTCGATCAGATAGCGCAGATCGTCGGGGCTGCCGAAGCGCGCGGACGGCGCGTAGTAGGACGACACCTGGTACCCCCACGAGCCGCCGAAGGGATGTTCGGCCACCGGGAGGAATTCGACGTGGGTGAACCCCGACTCGAGGACGTGGGCAACCAACTCCTTGGCCAGGTCGCGGTAGTCCAGGCCTAGGCGCCACGAGCCCAGGTGCACCTCGTAGATCGACATCGGCGCTGCGTGCCACTGCGTGCCTGCGCGCCGAGTCAACCACTGCGCGTCGCCCCAATCGTGGGTCGAGGTGTAGACCACCGACGCGCGTGCGGGAGGGACCTCGGTGGCGAACGCCATCGGGTCGGCCTTGTTGCGCCACTGCCGATCCGCACCGAGCACCTGGAACTGGTAGAGACAGCCGTCGCCGACGCCTGGCACGAACAGCTCCCAGACCCCGGAAGACCCAAGTGATCGCATCGGTAGCGCGCTGCCGGACCAGTAGTCGAAGTCCCCGGCGACGCGGACGCCGAGGGCGTTAGGCGCCCACACCGCGAACGAGGTACCGGTCACTGGGCCGCCCGGGGTTTCATAGCTGCGCACATGTGCGCCGAGCACCTGCCACAGGTTCTCGTGGCGGCCTTCCGCGATCAGGTGAATGTCGACGTCGCCCAGGGTCGGCAGCCATCGATAGGGATCGTCGACGACGTGGGTCTGCGTGCCGTAGGTCACCTCGATGCGGTAGTCCGGTGGCGGCCCGTCCAGCACGCCTTCGAAGACGCCTGCGTCGTGGACGCTCGTCATCGGGTAGCGCCGCCCGTCGACGAGGATCTGTGCCGAGGTCGCCTGTGGACGCAGGGTGCGCACCACGGTGCGGCCGTCGATACCCGGGTGTGCGCCCAGGATGGCGTGCGGGTTGTGCTCTACGCCCTCGACCAGCGCCGCGAGCGTGCTTGCGGCGAGCGGTGGATTCGCCGGTGCGATGGGGGGAGTCGGGGTCTTTCCCGTCATTCTGATACCTCCTCGGCGAGGCGGGTGAGAGACGCGAGTGGGATTGGCAGCCAGCCGGGTCGATTCCGTGCCTCGTACACCGCCTCGTAGACGGCCTTGTCGGCCTCGTAGGCGCGGAGCAGGACCTCTTGGTCGCGCGGGTCGTGGCCGGCGGCCTCCGCGTAGCCGTCGCAGAACGCTCCCCGGTTGCGCTGGGCCCATTCGCTGGCACGGTAGTGCAGCTGCGGGTCGAAGCCTGCCTCGACGACGCGGTGGTGACCGGCGTATTCGAACGAGCGCAGCATGCCGGCGACGTCGCGCAGCGGCGATGCGGCGTCCCGTCGGGCGGCCATGGCGGCCATCGGCTCGCCCTCGAAATCGATGATCACCCAACGGTGCACCGTGCGCAGCGCCTGACCGAGGTGCAGGTCGCCGTGGATGCGTTGCACCTGGACGTGGTCGGCGGCCAGCTCGAAGTCGTGGAATGCCGCACGCAGGGCAGCGGCGAGATCCTCGAGCGCAGGCACCACCTGTATCGCGCCGTCCAGCCGCGCCCGCATCGCGGCCGCCTCGAGCCGCATCGAGTCGGGATGGGCGAACCGGACGCCGAAGGCAACCGCGAGGTCGGCGTGGGTCTGCGCGACGGCGATGCCCAGCCGGTGCGCCTCCGCGGCGAAGTCACCACCTGCCTCCTCCGCGTGCAGATCTGCCTCCGCCATCAGGTCGCGCACGCTGGCCTTCGCCAGCTCCCAGCCGTCGGTGGCCGTGGTCATGAACTCCTGCAACATGGCCAGCGCGTAGGGCTGCCCGTCCAGCTCTGCCTCGACCGATCCGAACAACCGGGCAATGTGACGCCCACCCTGCTGGCCGAGGGCGGCGTGTACCTCGATATCCGGGTTGGTACCGGCCTGCAAACGACGGAATACCTTGAGGATGGCCTGGTCGCCGTAGACCAGCGAGGTGTTGGACTGCTCAGCTGTCAGGACCAGGCTCGACACGTCGCTGGGGACCTCATCCGCAGCCACATAACGGTTGAAGCGCACGTCGCCGTCGAGGGCGGCTGACCGAATCCCGTCGAGCCAGGCTCCGGTCACCTCCCGGTCATGCAGCGCGTCATAGATCCACTGCGTCTGGCCGTCGACCTCGATCGAACCCAGCAGCACGTGCTCCAGTGTCTCGGCCGGCGCGCGGTGCCCGACCAGCGGCAACTGGTAGCGCTCGGAGCTCGCGTCGTCATAGGTGGCGGTGGCGACCCAGATCTCGATCGGATCGCTGGACGCGGCACGGTCACCGCCGAACGAGGCAAGCGCCTCGATGTCGATGCTGGCGGCGCGGCCCTTGCCGGCGAACCACCGTTGTCTGGGTAGCCAACCTTGCACCAGGGGCCTGAGGTCCGCATGCTCGATCATCCGACACCCTCCTCGGCCGCAGGTTCTCCGGAGGGCTGCGCGTTGCGGGGGATGCGCAGCCAGTAGAAGCCGTGACCGGCAAGGGTGAGCAGGTACGGCAGCTGGCCGATCCGCGGGAACTGGGTGCCGCCAAGCAGCTCGATCGGTTCAGCACCCTCCCACGGCCGCAGATCGAGCTCGATCGGCTGCGGGAACCGCGAGAGGTTGTTCACACACAGCACGATGTCGTCGCCGAACTCCCGCACGAAGCTCAACACCGAGGGGTTGCTGCCACCCAGGTCTGCGAAGGTGCCCAGACCGAACGCCGGATTGGCCTTGCGCAGCTGGACCATCCGGCGCGTCCAGTGCAGCAGCGAGGAGGTGTTGCGGGTCTGCGATTCCACGTTGGTGACTTGGTAGCCGTAGATGGAATCCATGTTCACCGGCAGGTAGAGGCGCCCGGGGTCACAGGTGGAGAAGCCGGAGTTACGGTCGGGTGTCCACTGCATCGGGGTCCGCACGCCGTCGCGGTCACCGAGCCAGATGTTGTCTCCCATGCCGATCTCGTCGCCGTAGTAGAGCACCGGCGACCCCGGCAGCGAGAGGAGCAGCGCGGTGAACAGTTCGATCCGGTTGACGTCGTTGTCCAGCAGCGGCGCGAGCCGACGGCGGATGCCGATGTTCGCCTTCATGCGGGGATCGGTGGCGTACTCCGACCACATGTAGTCACGCTCTTCGTCGGTGACCATCTCGAGGGTGAGCTCGTCGTGGTTGCGCAGGAAGATGCCCCACTGGCAGTTGGGCGGGATCGATGGGGTCTGCGCCATGATCTCCGAGATCGGATAGCGCGACTCACGCCGCACCGCCATGAAGATGCGTGGCATCACCGGGAAGTGGAACGCCATGTGGCACTCCCCGCCGCCGTTCTCCGGGTCGCCGAAGTACTCGACCACGTCGGCGGGCCACTGGTTCGCCTCACACAGCAGAACCCGGTCCGGGTAGTCCCGGTCGACCTCCTTGCGGATACGCCGCAGGAACTCGTGGGTCTCCGGGAGGTTCTCGCCGTTGGTCCCATCCCGGACGAACAGGTAGGGCACGGCATCGAGGCGGAACCCGTCGATGCCCAGGTCGAGCCAGACCCTGAGGGCATCGATGATCGCCTGTTGCACACCCGGCGAGTCGAAATTCAGATCCGGTTGATGGCTGAAGAACCGGTGCCAGAAGTACTGTTTGCGCACCGGGTCGAAGGTCCAGTTCGAAGGTTCGGTGTCGACGAAGATGATGCGCGCGTCCGGGTACCGGGTGTCGTCGTCGTTCCAGACGTAGAAGTCGCCGAAGGGCCCGTCGGGGTCCGAGCGCGAGGCCTGAAACCATGGATGGGCGTCGGAGGTGTGATTCATGACGAAGTCGATGATCACGCGAATGCCTCGGGCATGCGCCGCGTCCAGGAAGGTTTTGAAGTCCTCGATGGTGCCGAACTCGGGGAGTACGCCGGTGTAGTCGCTGACGTCGTATCCGCCGTCGCGCAGCGGTGACGGGAAGAACGGAGGTAGCCACAGGCAGTCGATGCCGAGCCACTGCAGGTAGTCGAGTTTCTCGGCCAGTCCACGCAGGTCACCGGTGCCGTCGCCGTTGGAGTCCAGGAAGCCGCGCACCAGGACCTCGTAGAACACCGCACGGCGGAACCAGTCGGGGTCTCCGGAGGGTTGCGGGCTGTATTCCTGCATCGAGGTGTCGGGGAATGCAGTCATCAGGTGCGCGGCTCAACCACGAAGATGTGCGCCGGCTGCGCGTGCGGATCCAGACGCACGTAGTTGCGGTCGAACCAGGGAAACTTCGCGCCGGTGAGCAGGTCATGGGCGGTGAACCCGGAGTCCCACTCGACGCCGAGGGCGTCCAGGTCGAGGGTGACCGTGGCCTCCCGCGCCTGGTGTGGATTCACCGTGCAGGCGACCAGGATCGTGTCGCCGGTGTCGAGATCGCGCTTGCTGAACACGGTGATGTCCTCGTTGTCGCTGGTATGGAACCGCAGGTTGCGCAGCTGTTGAAGCGCCGGGTGCTCGCGCCTGATGCGGTTGAGGGTCGCGATGAACGGCGCCAGCGATCTGCCGTCGGCCAGGGCGGCGGCAAAGTCCCGGGGCCGCAACTGGTATTTCTCGGAGTCGAGGTACTCCTCGCTGCCGGGCTTGGCGTTGAGGTGTTCATACAGTTCGAACCCGGAGTACACACCCCAGGTCGGTGAGAGCATCGCGGCGAGCACCGCGCGGATCCCGAACGCCGCCGGCCCGCCGTGCACCAGGAAGTCGTGCAGGATGTCAGGCGTGTTGACGAAGAAGTTCGGCCGCATGTGGTCGGCCGCGGCGACGAGTTCGCGGGCGTAGGTCTCGATCTCCTGCTTGCTGTTGCGCCAGGTGAAGTAGGTATAGGACTGGTGGAAGCCGACCTTGGCCAGCTCGTGCATCAACGCCGGCCGGGTGAATGCCTCGGCCAGGAAGAGCACCTCGGGGTGGGCGACCTTGACGTCGGCGATCAGGGCGTGCCAGAAGTTGATCGGCTTCGTGTGCGGGTTGTCCACCCGGAAGATGGTCACGCCCGCCTCGATCCAGTGCTCGAGGATGCGGCGGCACTCGGCGTACAGGCCGGCGGGATCGTTGTCGAAGTTGATCGGGTAGATATCCTGGTACTTCTTCGGCGGATTCTCGGCGTAGGCGATCGTGCCGTCGGGATTCGTCGTGAACCACTCGGGATGCGACGTGACCCAGGGATGGTCAGGCGCGGCTTGGAGTGCGAAGTCCAGCGCCACCTCGAGTCCGAGTTCGCGTGCCCGCCGAACGAACGCGGTGAAGTCGCTGAGCGTGCCCAGCTCGGGATGAATCGCGTCGTGACCGCCCTCGGCCGACCCGATCGCCCACGGGGAACCGACATCCCACGACGCCGCCGCTAGGGTGTTGTTCGGGCCCTTGCGATTGTGGACGCCGATCGGATGGATCGGCGGTAGATACACCACGTCGAAGCCGAGCGTCGCAATGTAGTCCAAGTGCTCGCTCGAGTCCTTGAAGGTGCCGTGCCGGACCGGACGCGCCGGCATCGTCGAGTCGGTCGACAGCGCAGCGCCGATCGAGCGAGGGAAGAACTCGTACCACGACCCGAACAGCGCGCGCGGCCGATCCACCCACAGCGGGTAGCGCGGTGACGGGGTGACGAGATCGCGCAGCGGGTGCTCGTGCGCGAGCTCGAGCAGGACGTCGTCGAGCGCCGGCGCGGCCCGGTGTGCCACGTCGAGGGTCGAGTCGCGCAGTGACGCGGCGGCGGCGGCGGCGCGCGCGCGATGCTCCCTGGGCAGGCTCTTGGCCAGGCGGTCGAACAGGAGCGCACCGGTCTCGAGGTCGTTCGCGAGGTCCTGCGTCCCCTGCCCGGCGTCGATCTTCGCGGTCACGTTGTGGTGCCAGGTGGAGACCGGATCACCCCAAGCTTCGATGACGAAGGTCCAGGGGCCGGGCTGGTCGGCGACCACGGTGGCATGCCACCGGTCCGTGCCGGCCGCACCCGCGGCCATACGGATCGTGGACACCTTGCGCCCGTCTGGGCCGCGCAGAACGACGCTCGCGCCGACGGCGCCATGTCCCTCGCCGAAAACGACCGCGGTGACCGGGACATGCTCGCCCACCACCGCTCGCGCGGGGAACTCCGGGACCACCGTGGATCCGACTACCGGGCTGACGTCACTGAGTCCAAATCGTCCGACCACGGGTCCAACCTACCCAGGATCCAGCCGCCGTAAGCCCTTGCGGTACTGCTAGCGTTCGGTCGGGTGAAGGCATTGCGGCGGCTCACCGTGCGAGCAGCGTTCCCACCCGAGCTCAAGAATCTGGCAGACGTCGTAGACAACTTGCGCTGGTCGTGGCATCCGGACTCGATGGACCTGCTGGAGGCCGTCGATCCCGGACTCTGGCAGGCATGTGGGCACGATCCGGGACGGATGTTCGGCGAGGTCAGTGCCCAGCGGCTGGCAGCCCTCGCACGCGACCGCAAGTTCGTGCGCCAGCTCGGCGATGTCCACGACGACCTGACCGAGTACCTCACGCAGCCGCGCTGGTACCAGCGCCAGCAGGTCGACACGCCCGGGTTGCCCGACGCCATCGGTTACTTCTCGCCCGAATTCGGCATCACCGAGGTCCTGCCGCAGTACTCCGGCGGACTCGGGATCCTGGCCGGTGACCACCTCAAGGCCGCCAGTGACCTCGGGGTGCCGATCATCGGCGTAGGCCTGCTCTATCGAGCGGGCTACTTCCGGCAGTCGCTCTCGCGTGACGGTTGGCAGCTCGAGCAGTATCCGTCGCTGGACCCTCGCGGCCTGCCGATCCGGGCGCTGCATGACCTCGAAGGCGTGGAGGTGCGCATCGGCTTGGCCCTGCCTGAGGGGCGCACCCTATGGGCGAAGGTGTGGGTAGCGAACGTCGGACGCGTCCCGCTGCTGCTGCTCGACAGCGATGTCGAGGACAACGACGTCTCAGCGCGCCAGGTCACCGATCGCCTCTACGGCGGCGGCGCGGAGCATCGACTCGAGCAGGAGCTGTTGCTGGGCATCGGCGGGGTACGGGCAATCCGGGCCTACTGCGCGGCCACCGGCTCCCCGTCCCCCGAGGTCTTTCACACGAACGAGGGACACGCCGGCTTCCTCGGCATCGAGAGGATCCGCGAACACATCGAGGGGTATCAGCTGAGTTTCGACGAAGCGCTGCAGGCCGTGCGCGCGGGAACGGTGTTCACCACCCACACGCCGGTCCCGGCCGGCATCGACCGCTTCCCGCGCGAACTCGTCAAGGCTCACCTTGGCGTCATCGCGGGCGTCCCCGCCGAGCGCGTCCTCGATCTCGGAGCCGAGACCGATCCGACAATCTTCAACATGGCCCACATGGGGCTGCGCATCGCCCAGCGCGCCAACGGGGTCTCGCTACTGCATGGCGTGGTCAGCCGTGCCATGTTCGCCGACCTGTGGCCGGGATTCGACGCCAGCGAGGTGCCGATCGGCTCAGTGACCAACGGTGTGCACGCGCCGACCTGGATGGCCCGAGACATCCTGCAGTTCGCCGAGCGCGAGGTTGGTCCGGACCTGTTGGCTGCCGGAGGCGGCTGGGAGGCGATCGACAAGGTTGGCGACCGTGAGCTGTGGCGCGTCCGTCACGATCTGCGCGAGAGGCTGGTCACCGAGATCCGGCGCCGGGTGAAGGTCTCCGCTCTGCAGCGGGGGATGAGCGAGGCCGAACTCGGCTGGGTGCGTTCGGCCTTCGATCCGGACGTGCTGACCATCGGTTTTGCCCGGCGCGTCCCGTCCTACAAGCGGCTCACCCTGATGTTGCGCGAGCCGGACCGCTTGCGCGCGCTGCTCCTGGACCCTCAGCGCCCGGTGCAGATCGTGATCGCCGGCAAGAGCCACCCCGCCGACGACGGCGGCAAGCAGTTGATCGCGCAGATGGTGCAGTTCGCCGACGACCCCGAGGTCCGCCACCGCATCGCGTTCCTGCCGGACTACGACATCGGCATGGCTCGCTACCTGTACTGGGGCGTCGACGTATGGCTCAACAACCCCCTGCGCCCGCTTGAGGCCTGCGGCACTTCGGGCATGAAGGCAGCGCTCAACGGAGCGCTGAACCTCTCGATCCGTGACGGCTGGTGGGACGAGTGGTTCGACGGCGAGAACGGGTGGGCGATCCCCACGGCAGACGGCGTCGAGGATCCGGACCGGCGAGACGACATCGAGGCCGGCGCGCTGTACGACCTGGTCGAGTCGCACGTCGCGCCGCGCTTCTACGACCGCGACGCCAACGACATCCCGACGCGCTGGGTCGAGATGGTCCGCCACACGCTGAAGTCGCTGGGGCCGAAGGTGCTCGCCACCCGCATGGTCAGTGACTACGTCTGCGCGCTCTATGCACCGGCGGCGGCCTCGGCCGCCCGGATGGCGGATGCCGATTTCGCCGCGGCCCGTGCGCTCGCGCGCTGGCGCCAGGAGGTCGTCACCTCGTGGCCCGGGGTCGCGGTCCTGCATGTCGACTCGCAGATCGCCGGAGACCACACGCAGCTCGGGGGGGTCCTGACGCTGCGCGCAGAGATAGCGCTGAACGGCCTGCGCCCCGAAGACGTCTGTGTCGAGGCGGTCTACGGAGCGGTGGACGACGACGAATCGATCACCGACTTCCAGGCGATCACCCTCAACCCGGTCGATGCGTCCGACGGTTCGGACCGGTACGAGGGCGACATTCCGCTCGAGCGCACCGGAGCGTTCGGATACACGGTGCGGGTCCTTCCCCACAACGACCTGCTCGCAAGCTCAGCTGAACTCGGCCTCATTGCCCTCGCCTGAGGCTGCGAGGTGACCGCCGCGGCGTGCGCCGCGGCCGCGGTGAGCGGCGCGCCGTCGACGGTGTGCGCGCTGCGGTAGTGCTCACTCCTGCTGGACTCGCAAGAGCACGACGCTGCGAGCTTCTACCGGCAGCGCCGAGCCGGCCGCGACATGGCGGGAGGCTTCGGCAGGCAGGCCGCTCACCGCGAGGGTGTCGACCACGATCTCGTACCGTGACGCCCACGGCTTGCCGGGCAAGGTGAAGTTTCCCGCCGCGTCCCCGGCGTGCAGGACGAGCAGGAACGAGTCGTCGATGATGATCTCGCCCCGGGCGTCTCGGTGCCGCAACCCGCGGCCGTCGAGGTACATTCCGATCGAACGGAGACCGGCGTCGAACCAGTCCTGCTCGGACAGTTCGCGCCCGGCGGGGTGGAACCAGGCGAGATCCTTGCATCCGTCGCCACCGGCCACCGGCAGTCCCTCGAAGAATGCTCGCTGGCGCAACACCGGATGCTTTCGGCGCAGCGCGATCAGCAGGCGCACCAACCCGAGCATGTCCTCGGACTCGGCGGTAGCAGTCCAGTCGAGCCAGGAGAGCTCATTGTCCTGGCAGTAGGCGTTGTTGTTGCCGCGCTGCGTGCGCCAACGCTCGTCGCCGGCGACCAGCATCGGCGCGCCGGTGGACAGGAGCAGCGTCGATAACAGGTTTCGGGCCTGGCGCAGGCGGAGCCGGGCGACGTCGGGCGGCGCCGGATCGCCTTCGGCGCCGCAGTTGTAGGAGCGGTTGTCATCGGTACCGTCGCGACCGCCCTCACCGTTGGCCTCGTTGTGCTTGGTCTCGTAGGTGACCAGGTCGCGCATGGTGAAGCCGTCGTGCGCGGTGACGAAGTTGATGGATGCGATGGGCAGCCGACCGTCGTCGCCGTAGAGGTCCGAGGATCCGGTGAGGCGGAATGCGAGGTCGCGCACGCCGTCCGCGCCAGCGGACCAGAAGGAGCGGACGGTATCGCGGTACTTACCGTTCCACTCCGTCCACAGCGGCGGAAACTCACCGACCTGATAGCCGCCGGCGCCCACGTCCCACGGCTCGGCGATGAGCTTCACCTGCGAGATCACCGGGTCCTGATGGATGGTGTCGAAGAAGGAACTCAGCTTGTCCACATCGTGCAGGGACCTGGCCAGCGCCGAGGCGAGGTCGAATCGGAAGCCGTCGACGTGCATCTCGGTGATCCAGTACCGCAGGGAGTCGGTGATGAGCTGCAGCGGGAAGGGCCGGCGCGGATCGAAGGTATTGCCGCAGCCGGTGTAATCGACGTAGACCGACGGGTCCTGCTCGGACAAGCGGTAGTAGGACCCGTTGTCGATCCCGCGAAACGACAAGATCGGGCCGTCAGGGCCGGCCTCCGCGGTGTGGTTGTAGACAACATCGAGGATCACCTCGATCCCGGCGGCATGCAGCGCCCGGACCATCGCCTTGAACTCGCGAACCTGGTTCCCCCGGCGCGAGGCATAGGCCTCGTGCGGCGCGAAGAACCCCAACGAGTTGTAGCCCCAGTAGTTTGTCAGGCCCCGCTGCTGCAGATCAGGCTCGGAGACGAAATGGTGGATCGGCATCAGTTCGACAGCGGTGACGCCCAGCGAGCGCAGATAGTCGACCGCGGCCGGGTGGGCCAGCCCGGCGTACGTACCGCGCAGCTCTGCCGGGATATCCGGATGAGACTTGGTGAAGCCCCGCACATGCAGTTCGTAGATGACGGTGTCGTCCCAGGGCACCGAGGGGCGGTGATCGTCGCCCCAGGGGAACGCGTCGTGGATGAGTACCGAGCGCGGGACGTACGGCTTGGAGTCCCCGGCGGATCCAGGATGCACCGCGGGGTGGTCGACGAAGTCTCCTTCGAGCGCGCGCGCGTAGGGGTCGACGAGCAATTTGGCGCGATCGTGGAACAAACCTTTGGACGGGTCGCTAGGACCGTCGATGCGAAAGCCGTAACGCTGGCCAGGGCCGACGCCGGGCAGGTACCCGTGCCAGACGTGATAGGTGGTGTCATCCAGCGCGATGATCGTCTCAGCGCCGGACTCGTCGAACAGGCATACGCCGACCGCCGTGGCCGTGGTCGACCAGATCGCGAAGTTCGCACCCTCGCCATCCCAATGGGCGCCAAGTGGGAATGGGCTGCCTGGCCAGGCTCGTTGCGTCGAGACAGCCCGGCTTGCGGCAGAGTTCCCGGGCGGCATTGGTCGGACTGTAGCCAACCCGGTCAGGTCGCGGGCGAATGACGCCAATCGCCGGGACCGCGCCAGTGGGGCCTCCTCGCAATTCTCAGGAAACACCTGGTCTTCCCTCAGCAAATCGAACGGTACGGGGCCTTCTATGAGTACCAGAGCGAACACGGCACACGTCAGTGACCCGCTGTCAGACGGCCAGAGGAGATCGAGCATGGACCCGAATTCAGAGCCGACCGACCCGAACCAGGGATCCGTCGCCCATCCCGCGCCGGAGCCCCACCCCGCGCCGGAGGGTTACTTC
>JALYIS010000300.1 GCA_030775705.1 Actinomycetota bacterium | reverse complement strand
TGGCACACGCGACCGCGACAGCAGCGAGCCCGGCAAACACACCGCGCCGCCGATCGCGCTCTCGCCGCGCGGCGCGCAGCAGCGCGGGCAGCAAGGTGTCCGGTGGGGCCGATTCCGCGCCGTCGATGTCCGCTCCGGCACACTCCACTCCGGCAAACGCTGACTCGTCGAGCCCGGCCAACTGCGCTGCGACGGTCCGGGTCTGCGCGACTCGGCCCGTGCACTCCAGGCACGTCTGCAGATGGGCCTCGAAGGCGTGCCGCTCGTCGGCCGAGAGTGCGCCGAATACATAGGCGGCGTCGTCGTGGCCGAAGGGATCTGCCGTGGTCATCGGAGGTCCCCCAATTCGTCGATCGCCAGCCGCAGGGCACGCACGGCGTAGTGCGTGCGGGACTTCACGGTTCCCGGCGGGATCCCGAGGTGCTCGGCGGCCTCGGCCACCGACGATCCGCGGAAGAAGCACTCGAGGACAACCTCGCGGTGTTCCATCGACAGTGTCCGCAGGGCCGCCATGACAACGTGGCGGTCGATCGCGTCGTCGAAGCCGCCCGAGACCGCTCGCTCGGGCACCTGGTCGGTCAGCTGCTCGGGATGACTTCGGGCCGAGCGCCACTCGTCGATGACGATTCGCTTGGCAACGGTGAACAACCAGCCCCGGGCCGAACCCCGGGACTGGTCCAGAACCTGCGGATTGCGCCACGCTCTCAGCATGGTCTCCTGGACTACGTCCTGCGCCCTGACGCGATCGCCGTTGGTGAGGCCCACGACGTAGGACGACAACGCCCCAGCATGGTCATCGTGCAGGCTGCGCAGCAGATCGGCTTCGGTGCTGGCCACGTCACCCCATCCCGCAAGGACCCCGGCGCGCCCGGGTTCCGACGCGACGAGCGTGTTCGTCCTAGCCATCGCCGCTCACGCCTATTACACGCCGACCGCGTCGATTCGGTTCATGAACGGTCCCACGCCTCACCCCGGGCCTGGGACGTCGGCGCTACGACTTGGCGTCGTGCGGCGGCGTGTCGGTAGGCGCAGGCTCGCCGACCGGCTCGCCGTGATCGGTCGGCAGCAGCTCGGTGAGTTCGGCTCCGGTGATCCGGCGAAACTTCCGCTTGCCCCTGGTGCGATCGAGCACCGCGACCTCCAGCTGGCTCGCCGGCAGGGCTCGCGCCGCCCCGTCCGCGCCTCCTACCGAACCCAGCGCACGGACGGCCCCATGCAGGGCATCGCCGAGTGCGTGCCCCTCAGTGAAGGTGCGGCCCATCGCGGTGGTCAGGGCCTCTGCCTGCCCGCCCATCACGAGGTAGTTGGGTTCGTCGACGATCGTGCCGTCGTAGGAGAGCCGATAGAGCTGGTCGGCGGCTGCCGTCTCGCCGACCTCTGCGACGCACAGCTCGACCTCGTACGGCTTCTGCTGCTCGGTGAAGATCGTGCCCAGGGTCTGCGCGTAGGCGTTGGCCAGCGCACGGGCGGTAACGTCGCGGCGGTCGTAGCTGTACCCGCGCAGATCGGCCAGACGAATCCCGGCCACCCGGAGGTTCTCGTACTCGTTGTATTTGCCCACGGCTGCGAAGGCGATGCGGTCGTAGATCTCGCTGACCTTATGCAGGGCAGAGCTCGCGTTCTCGGCCACAAACAGCACACCGTCGGCGTAGGTCACCACCACGACGCCGCGCCCGCGCGCGATTCCCTTGCGCGCGAATTCGGAGCGGTCGCGCATGATCTGCTCGGCGGACGCGTAGAAGGGCATCGACATGTGCGTGGTCCTCTCAGGCGCCGGGGCGGGATTCGCGGTCGGTGAGCAGATCCCGGACCACAGTGGCCAGTTCGTCGTCACTGACACGGGACGTGCCCTGCCTGGTCGCCGTCATCACTATGGGATAGATGCCGCGCGTCAGGTCGGGACCGCCGGTGGCGGAGTCGTCGTCAGCCGCGTCGTACAGCGCCTCAACCGCAACTCGGATGATTGCTGACCGGTCGAGTCCGGGGCGCCAGAGTTTCTTGAGGGCGCCGCGCGCGAACAGCGATCCCGAACCTACGCAGTGGTAGTACTGCTCGGGGTACCGCCCGCCCGTGACGTCGAAGCTGAAGATCTTGCCCGCGGCCGCCGGCTCGAGCGCGTCCAGGTCGTAGCCTGCGAACAGCGGAACGACGGCAAGCCCCTGCATCGCCTGCGCGAGGTTCCCCCGGATCATCGTGGCCAGCCTGTTGGCCTTGCCGTCCAGGGTGAGCTGGGTTCCCTCGATCTTCTCGTAGTGCTCGAGCTCGACCTGGTACAGGCGGACGATCTCGATGGCCAGCCCGGCTGCTCCGGCGATACCGACCAGTGAGAAGTCATCCGCGGCGAACACCTTCTCGATGTCGCGCTGGGCGATGAGGTTGCCCGCCGTTGCGCGGCGGTCACCGGCCATCACGACCCCGTCGGCGAACGAAGCCGCGATGATCGTCGTGCCGTGCGGCACTACGCCGCCTGCTCCGTGGGTCACGGGCAACAGGTCGGGGGCCGCCGCCGAGAGGAACTCGGCGAAGGAGGACGTCCCAGGCGCCGTCGCATAGCGCAGGATCCCGTGAACGCCGCCGAGATGGCCGCCATGCTCATTATTCAAAGTCGCTCCCTGTGCCACGTTGGTCGCATACGTCGACCCTATCGATTCGCCGTCGGGTCCTGTCGACTCGCGTGGCTCGAGCGCGCTACTGGCCGCCCTTTTGCACAAAGGCGCGAACGAAGTCCTCCGCGTTGGTCTCTAG
>JALYIS010000299.1 GCA_030775705.1 Actinomycetota bacterium | reverse complement strand
TGAAGGTCAAGACCCGCACTGTCTTGACGAAGCGGGCAGGGCGGTACATGTCCCACACCCAGGCGTCTCGCATCGTCAGCTCGAAGTAGACCTCACCATCAGCGTTGCGGGGCTGCAGGTCGACATCGTTTGTCAGGTAGAAGCGACGCTCGGTCTCGACGACATAGCTGAACTGAGCGGCGATGTCCTTGTACTCGCGATAGAGCTGCAGCTCCATCTCCGTCTCGTAATTCTCCAGGTCCTCGGCGCTCATCGGCGTGGCCCGCGATACTTCGGTGAGTGCCGGGCAGCAGACGTTTCAGAACTCGTCCACGATCGACCAGCCGTGGGCTTACCGGGTCGGGCACCGATGGTCATGCATTCTCCAAGCTCAGCATCACGGGGTCATCGCCCGCGATCTGGTCATTGTCCCTCACGTGGACGACGGTACCGGGACCGATACCCATTGCTCGGCGCACGTTGAGATAACGGCGTCGGTGTTCAGAGCACGGCCCGAGGCGGCTCAAGGCTGCGCTGTGCGCGGGCGTCACATACCCCTTGTGCTGGGCGAATTCGTACTGGGGCCAAGTCTCGTGCATCTCGGTCATGATGGCATCACGGGTCACTTTGGCCAGGATCGACGCCGCAGCGATACACGCGATCGTGGCGTCTCCCTTCCAGACTGCTGTCGCGGGCATCCCGAGGCCCGACACCGGGAAGCCGTCGGTGAGCGCGTAGGCAGCGCGCGGGCGCAGGGTGCACAGGGCGCGTCGCATGCCGGCAAGGTTCGCCACGTGCAGGCCGTAGGCGTCGATCTCCGCTGCCGACACGATGACGATCGAATAGGCGACGGCGCGGGCCACGACCTCGCCGTACAGCCGCTCACGGGTCGCTGCGGTCAGCAGCTTCGAGTCGGTCAGTCCGTCGATCTCGCCGCGGCGACCATGAGCAAGCACGCAGGCGGCCACGACCAGGGGCCCGGCGCACGCGCCGCGCCCCGCCTCGTCGGCACCGGCAACCACGCCGAACCCAGCCCTGGACAGCGCCGACTCATACGCCCGGAGCCCGGCTTCGCGGCGCACGACAAGTCGGGGCGGTCGAAACGCCGGCGCGGCGCGAGAAAAGCTTGTGGACATGGTCCGGGCCAGGTTACGCGTCCGGGGCATCATCGCCCGGGCGCACCGTCGCGGACCGGGACCGCGCCGGGCTCCGGCGGCGCCGTCGCGAGATCCACAGCGGCACGGCACCGAGGACGGCCATACTCGCTGGCAAGGCCCCGCCCGCCACCGAGGTGAACGTCGACGGCGTCCCCAACGTGCGCCACCGCGACGGTGGCCACGCGATCACGGTGGCCTTTCCGATCACGTCACCTATCGGGACGGTGCTTGTGGTTGGGCTGCAAGCAGCACCACCGGGGGCCGTGCCGGGGCAGTGGAAGCGGGAGTCGGCCGAGTCATTGCGATGATCGCCCATCACCCACAACCTGCCCTTGGGCACCGTCACCGGGCCGAAGGTGCCAGTCGAATCGGGTCGGTCCAGATAGACGTAGGGCTCATTGAGCGTGCGCCACGGGCCGCTCGGGCCGCTGTCGCTGACCATGACCTGGTCCTTCGTACCGCCATCGGTGACAACCCCCTTCACGGTCTGGCCGCCCACGGCGATCACCCGCTTCACGAGGACGAGCCCATCAGGGGGGACGAAACCGACGAGCTGACCGAAACCCCGGATGGTCCTGATGATCGGATTGCTCGGCGGCTTGGAGGCGGGCTCCTCGTCCCAGCCAGGCGGAGCGTGGAACACCACGATGTCCCCAGGGTGCGGGTCGCGCAGATCGTAGATCGGCTTGTTGACCAGGATCCGGTCGCCCTGACAGGTGCTGCAGCCGTGCAGCGTCTTCTCCATCGACTCGGACGGGATATAGAAGGGCTGCACGACGAAGGTCTTGACAAGGACCGCGATCGCGATGGCAACCGCGATCAGCAAGGGGAGTTCCCACCAGGGGGCCTTACGACGTGGTTTGCCGCGCCGTTTGCCCAGGTGCCGGTCGCTGCGGCGCGGACGCGGCGCGACGCTCCCAACCGGAGGCGGCGGTGCGATGTACGAGTCGACCAAGTCGGACGCGGCTACCGAGCGCTCGCCCCCGACGGCGTCCCCGCCTTCCTGCCCGTGCAAATGCCGGGCACGGAAACGAGGAGAGGGCGCCGCCGGCAGATCGTTCGCGAAGCCATCGCCACCTTCGGCCGAACCGAGGATGTCGAGTTCGTCGCCGATCTCATCGTCCGACGCGGAGCTCTCCGATTGGAAGTGGCCGGAGCTCGTCTCGTCGGTCATGCGCCGTAGTCTGCCGCGCGGCTCAGCGCGCGACGGGCTCGCGCTTCTCCTTGATCTTGGCCTTCTTGCCTCGCAGGTCACGAAGGTAGTACAGCTTGGCCCGCCGGACGTCGCCGCGGGTCACTACCTCGATCATCTCGATCACGGGTGTGTGCACCGGAAAGGTTCGCTCGACCCCGACGCCGAAGCTCACCTTGCGGACGGTGAACGTCTCCCGGACGCCGCCGCCTTGGCGCCGGATCACCGCACCCTGGAACACCTGGATACGCGAGCGCGTGCCCTCGACGACGCGGACGTGGACCTTGAGCGTATCGCCGGGTCGGAACTCCGGAACGTCGGCGCGCAGCGACTGGGCGTCGACGGTGTCGAGGGTGTTCATCGCGGCTTCACAATCCTTTGGATCAGGTCGGTCTTGCTGTCAGATGGGCGAACGGGCGACGGGATGACGGGGCCGCCGAGCTGACTCCCGGCAACGCTCAAACGCTGCGGGGCAACCTCACGATGATGCCATATGCCTTCACCGAACCTGAAATACGGCTCACAACAGGTCGGGACGTCGGGCGGCCGTGCGGGCCCGGGACTGCTCTGCGCGCCATCGGTCGATCTCACCATGATTGCCGGACAGAAGTATCTGCGGTACGTCGAAGCCCCGCCACGAGGCCGGCTTGGTGAATGCCGGCGCTTCCAGCAGACCGGCCGGCCCCTGGGCGAAGGAGTCCTCGATCGCTGATCGCTCGTTGCCCAGGACGCCAGGGAGCAGGCGGCAGACGGCCTCCGCGATTACCAGCACGGCGACTTCCCCACCCGCCAAGACGTAGTCGCCCAGGCTGATCTCGTCGACCCGCATCCGGGTGGCCGCGTAGTCCGCGACCCGACTGTCGATGCCCTCGTAGCGGCCGCACGCGAACAGCAGCCACGGTTCTTCGGCCAGTTCGGCAGCGATCGCCTGCGTGAACGGCCGCCCGGCCGGGGAGGGCAGCACGAGCCTGGGCTGGGCCGCGGCGCCGGGTGCGGCGATGGCGTCGAGCGCCCTCCCCCAGGGTTCGGGCAGCATCACCATTCCCGGGCCGCCCCCGTAAGGAGTGTCGTCCACAGTGTGATGGGCGTCTTCCGTCCAGGAACGCAGGTCGTGCACGATCAGCTCGACCCGGCCCCGCTCGATGGCCTTGCCGACCAGAGATTGCCGCAGGGGTGCGAGGTAGTCGGGAAATATCGTGACAACATCGAGCCGCAGGTGCTCCGGTGGCCGAGCCGACTCGGGTGCCGGAATCGGCCCGTTCACAGTTCGAACAGTCCGGGCGGCGCATCGATAACGACGCGTCCTGTGCACAGGTCCACGGTCGGCACGATTGCTTTCACAAACGGGACCAACCGCTGGACATCATCGACGTCGAGCACCAGATAGTCTGCTCCGCCGGCATGCAGTACCTCCCGCACCGGGCCGAGGGGCCGCCCGTCGGTCGTTGTCGCCGTCAACCCGATGAGGTCCGTGTCGTAGAACTCGTCCGGATCGTCGATCGGCGCGCGCTGCGAGGAGGCGATCATCAGCCGGACCCCACGGATCCGAGCCGCCCCTTCGCGATCATCGACGCCCTCGAAATGCACGACCAGCTTGCCACCCGCCCTTGACGACGATGCGATCGTCAACGGCCCCGACTCGGCAGGATCGGTCCGCAGGGACATCCCTGCGGCGAAGCGCGCGTCGGGATCGTCGGTCCACGGTTCGACGAAGACGTAGCCGTGGACGCCGCGAGCCGGCCCGACGCGTCCGACGGCGACGAGATCGTCGTCGATCATGCTTCAGCGGCGGTCGACGTCGACCACGTCGACGCGGATGCCGCGTCCGCCGACGCCGTTCACGATCTGCCGCAGGGCCTTCGCGGTGCGGCCATTGCGCCCGATGACACGGCCGAGATCCTCGGGGTTGACCCGCACTTCGAGCCTCTGTCCCCGCCGGTTGTCGATCATGTCGACGCGGACATCGTCGGGATGGTCGACGATGCCGCGGACCAGGTGCTCGAGGGCTTCCTCGAGCACGTCAGCTCTCCGCCGGCTTGTCCGACCCAGTCGACGGCGTCGGCTCGGTAACCGGCTCAGCAGCTGCGTCAGCAACCGGGTCAGCGGTGGCATGCTCCGGCGTCTGGGCCGATGCTTCGACAGCAGGCTGCGCTGTTACGGCATCGGCGACAGTGACCTGCGCTGCTGCCTCGGCCGCCGGTGCCTCAGGTGCCTCAGGTGCCCTGGTGGTTGCCTTTGCGGCGCGCTTACGCGGCGTAGTCGCCTCGACCGCAGGTTCCCCGGAGGCGTCGGCCAGCGCGGCGTTGAACAGCTCCAGCTTGTCGGCCTTGGGCGGCGCCACCTTCATCGGTGCGGGAGCGGGTTCGCCCTTGAACTTCTGCCAATCGCCGGTCACTCGCAGGATCGCCGCGACTGCCTCGGTCGGCTGTGCGCCGACGCCGAGCCAGTATGCGGCGCGCGCGCCATCGACCTTGATCACGGAGGGGTCGTTCTTCGGGTGGTACTCGCCGATGGTCTCGATTGAGCGGCCATCGCGCTTGGTGCGGGCGTCAGCGACGACGATGCGATAGTGCGGCTCGCGCATCTTGCCCAGACGCATGAGCTTGATCTTTGTTGCCACGAGTTCAGGTACTCCAGACGTTGTCTTGGTGGACGTGCCGAATCCGGGTGGGGTTCTCGGTGCCGGACGTCCGAATGGACTGACTCGGCGCGGCTAGAGGGTCCGCTGCCCAGTCGGTGCTCAGCACGTCATTCTGCCAGATCAACGGCACCTCCCGCGCCAGCGGACACCCGGCGACGTTCAGGGGGGCGAAAAATAGGTGTGGGGCTCCTCGAAGTATGAGTTCGAGGAGCCCCACGGTCGGTCTTCGAATGACGTCTCTGACCTTCACGAGAACCACTCCCGAACCGTCGCGTCGTCATCCGCGGTTCACCGGGTTGCCCCAGTGATCGATTCGGTTCCTGATCTCGATCTGCCTCGCCTTGCGGCTCGGCGTATTGCAATTTCTACGCCTCGCGCCAGCCTCGCGCAAGCCCCAGTTTCAGGCGGTTTCGTGACGTTTAGTTGAGGGTTAGCCCTGTGTGGGCGGCCCTTGTTGAGTGTCCTGCGCGGCGGCCAGGCCGATCTCGTCCAGCACCGGAACCGGGATCCGTAGATCCCACCGACGACGCACGACGGTGACCGGCGTCGCCTCGCCGCGCGCCTGCCTGAGCAGCGAGTGTGCCCGCTGCCGCCGCAGCCAGATCGCCATCCGAACGGCACCGAAGGCCTGGACGCCGACCGCCACCAGTGCCGCCATGCGCAGGGTGTGCCGGTCCGTGGTTCCCATCAGGTCCAGCACCCACCCGATGCCGACAGCAATGACGATCGTCGCGAGGAACCCACCTACATTGACCACACCGGAGGCCGTACCGAGCGTGCGGGCGCCGTTGTAGTCCCGCGCGAGGGCAAACGCGGCGGTCGAGACTGGGGCTCCTAGAGTCATGACCACGAACACCACGACGACCAGTGGCTTCGGCGGCCGGTCCCCGAAGCCGCAGATCAGCACGAGCCATCCGCTCAGCGATCCCGCGCACGCGGCCAGCGCGATCGGGACCCGCAGGATCGGCCGCCGGCCGATCGCGGCACCGAAGAGCGGGCTGGCCGCCGCCGCCGCCACCACACCCGTCATCAGCACCCCACCGGCCGCCGCGGTCGAGAAGCCTGCACCCTTGACGAGGTAGGTGCCGCCCCAGAGCACCCCGTAGGCAGTGCCTGCCGACATCGTGGAGAAGTGCACCCAGAAGCCGAGGCGTGTCCCGGGTTGTGCCCAGGACACGCGTACTCGATGCGCCACCCCGGTCACCCCAAGGCGCAACGCCCTGACCGTGCGCAACGGCCGGGGCGGCGCCGTGGTGTCGGGGATGAGGAGCCATGCAGCCGCGCCGACCACCAGCGACAGTGCGGCCACCGGGGCAAACGCTGCCGACCAGCCGGCCGAGCGCAGCACCAGAGCCAGTGGCAAGGTGGCCAAGACGTTGCCTATCGTGCCGACCATCGAGGTGATCGTGACCAACAGTGGGAAGCGCCGCGGGCTGAAGTGGGTGGCGACAAGGCGCAACACACTGATGAAGGTGAGCGCGTCGCCGCATCCCAGCAAGGCCCGCGCTGCCAGCGCGGCCGGGTACGAGGGCACCGTTGCAAAAGCGAGTTGTGCGACCCCCATCAGGACCGACGCGGTAACGAGCAGCCGACGCGGGCCGTAGCGGTCCACGAGGACACCCGCGGGCACCTGCATAGCCGCGTAGATCCCCAGTTGCAGGAAGATGAACACGCTCAGCTGGGCGGGCGTAATGCCGAACCGGTGCTCGGCCAGCGCACCGGCAACCCCAAGGGACGTGCGGTGCAGCACCGCCAGCAGATAGACCGCCATGGCGACCAGCCAACCGCGCGTGGCTACCCGCCGCGCGGTCATCCGACGACGACTCCCCGCAAGATCACCCGCAGTGGCGCGTGGATCGTTGCCAGGTCGCATCGGGGGTCCGCGTCGAAGGCGAGAAGGTCCGCCTCGGCACCGTCCACGAGCCCCTCGAGCCCCAGCCATTCGCGAGCACGCCAGGACGCCTGGGCGATGACGTCGGCCTGCGGAATGCCGGCGCCGACCAGCGCGCGGATCTCATCCCGGATCAAGCCGTGCGGCAGCGACCCACCGGCATCCGTGCCGGTGTAGACCGCAAGGCCCGCCTCGTGGGCCGCCCGGATCCGGTCGCGCGAGGTGGCGAACAGGGCTCGCATGTGCGCCGCGTAGATCGGAAACTTCTGCGCGCCGGCGGCCGCGATCGACGGGAAGTTGTCGATATTGATGAGAGTCGGGACGACAGCGATCCTCCGTTGCGCTGCCGCCGCGATCAAGTCGTCAGTCAATCCGGTGCCGTGCTCGATCGAGTCGATGCCCGCGGCGATGAGACCGTGCAGTGCCTGCTCACCGAACACGTGCGCGGCGACCCGTACGCCGAGGGCGTGAGCATGGGCCACCGCGGCGGCGAGCACGTCATCGGGCCACACCGGCGCCAGGTCACCGACCGCGCGGTCGATCCAGTCCGCGGCGAGTTTGACCCAGCCGTCGCCGCGAGCCGCCTGCGTCTGGACCTCGGCGATCAACTGATCGGGTTCGATCTCAACCCCGAGGTGCCGAATGTAGCGATGGGTGCGCGCAATGTGGCGTCCCGCGCGAATCAAGCGAGGTAGGTCCGTCCGGGACTGGATCCCGGTGTTGTCGACCGGCGATCCGGCGTCGCGCAGCAGGAGCGCCCCAGCGTTTCGGTCCAGCATCGCCTGCCGCACCTGGCCGTCGGTGTCGGGTACGAAGCCGCTTGGCGCCAGACCGACGTGACAGTGCGCGTCGACGAAACCGGGCAGGATCCAGCAACCGGAAGCCACTGTGCGCGTCCGGCCCGTCGGCGGGGAGAACGTCAGGCGCCCGGCGATGATCCAGGCGTCACGCTCCACTTCGTCGGGCAGGAACACACCGCGCAGATGCAGGAACTCACCCACGGGTCACCGCCACGCGGCGGCGAGCAACTCGCGCGCCTCCGACAGGAGCTGGGGCAACACGCGGGTGTGCGCGACGATCGGCATGAAATTGGTGTCGCCGCCCCATCGGGGCACGATGTGCTGGTGCAGGTGGGCGGCTATTCCGGCACCGGCCACCGTGCCCTGATTCATGCCGAGATTGAAGCCATGCGGCGCCATGACCGCCCGGACCGTCCGCATCGCCCGCTGAGTGAATTCGCCGAGCTCGGCGACCTCGTCGATGCTCAGCTCCGGGTAGTCAGCGGCGTGCCGGTAGGGCACCACCATCAGGTGGCCCGAGTTGTAGGGGTACAGATTGAGCACCGCGTAGACGGCGCGACCTCGGGCAACGATCAGTCCATCGTCATCAGCCAGATCGGGCACTGTGCAGAATGGGCAGTCGGTGGCGTCGGGGCCCGGCTTGTTCTCCCCATTGATGTACACCATCCGGTGCGGCGTCCACAGCCGACCGAAACCATCGGCCTCGGCGGCGAACCGCTCCTGGGACTCGACCTGCGGGTGCTCGGTCACGGTATCGGGGCCGGCGGGAACTGTTCGGCGCCCGGCGACCGGTTCAGCCGCCGGGTCACGGTGTCGACGATCTCGGCAACCGCCTGGTCGACCGGGATCGCGTTACGCTGCTCACCGTCGCGGTAGCGGAAGGACACGGCGTCGGATTCCACGTCCGTGCTGCCGGCCAACAGCATGAAAGGGACCTTGGACTTCTGAGCCGTGCGAATCTTCTTCTGCATGCGCTCGTCGGAGTCGTCGACCTCAACCCGGATGCCGTGGCGGCGCAGCCGATCGGCGACCGCCACCAAATAGTCCACCTGCTCGTGCGAGATCGGGATGGCGACCACCTGAACGGGCGACAGCCAGGTCGGGAACGCGCCCGCGTAGTGCTCGGTAAGGACGCCGATGAACCGTTCGATCGAGCCGAACAATGCACGGTGGATCATCACCGGGCGGTGCCGCTCGCCGTCCCCACCCTGGTACTCGAGCTCAAAGCGTTCCGGCAGATTGAAGTCGAGCTGGATCGTCGACATCTGCCAGGTACGTCCGATCGCGTCACGGGCTTGCACGGAGATCTTCGGGCCGTAGAACGCCGCTCCACCCGGGTCGGGTACCAACTCCAACCCCGACTCCCCCGCGACCTCCGCCAGCGTCTGCGTCGCCTGTTCCCACACCGCCTCCGAACCGACGTATTTATCAGGGTTCCTCGTCGACAGCTCCAGATAGAAGTCGTCAAGGCCGTAGTCGCGCAGCAACTCGAGCACGAACGTCAGCAGCGAGCGCAGCTCGTCGCGCACCTGATCGACGGTGCAATAGATGTGCGCGTCGTCCTGCGTCATGCCGCGCACCCTGGTGAGGCCGTGGATGACGCCTGATTTCTCATAGCGATAGACCGCGCCGAACTCGAACAACCGCAGCGGCAGCTCGCGGTAGGAGCGGCCACGCGCGTCAAAGATCAGACAATGCATCGGGCAGTTCATCGGCTTGAGGTAGTAGTCCTGGCCGGGCTTGCGCAGTTGGCCGTCGGGGCCGTACTCGGCGTCCAGGTGCATTGGCGGGAACATGCCGTCGGCGTACCAGTCGAGGTGGCCCGAGATCTCGTACAGCTGACCCTTGGTGATGTGCGGGGTGTTCACGAATTCGTATCCCGCCTCGATGTGCTTGATGCGCGAGTAATCCTCCATCTCCTTGCGCAGCACGCCGCCCTTCGGGTGGAAGACGGCAAGCCCGGATCCCAGCTCATCGGGAAAGCTGAACAGGTCGAGCTCGCTACCGAGCTTGCGATGATCGCGTTTGGCCGCCTCCTCCAAGCGCGCCAGGTACGCCTTGAGATCATCGCGGGTGGCCCAAGCGGTGCCGTAGATCCGCTGCAGCTGAGCGTTCTTCTCGTTGCCGCGCCAGTAGGCCGCAGCGCTTCTCATCAGCTTGAACGCCGGTATCCGACGCGTGGTCGGCAGGTGCGGCCCGCGGCACAGGTCCGTCCATACCCGATCCCCAGACCTGGCGTCGAGGTTGTCGTACATCGTCAACGCTCCCGCGCCGACCTCGACCGAGGCCTCGCCTCCCGCGCTGCCTTTGAGCCCCACGAGCTCGAGCTTGAACCTCTCGTGCGCGAGCTCGGCCCGTGCGGCGTCGTCGTCGATCGCCCGTCGCGAGAAGAGCTGGCCGGCCTTGACGATCTCGCCCATCTTCTTCTCAATCGCCACCAGATCGTCCGGCGTGAACGGTCGCGCCGGAAGGAAATCGTAGTAGAAGCCGTCCTCGATCGGCGGGCCGATGCCAAGCTGTGTGCCTGGGAACAGATCCTGCACTGCCTGGGCCATGACGTGGGCCGCCGAGTGTCTGAGCACTGCTAGAC
>JALYIS010000298.1 GCA_030775705.1 Actinomycetota bacterium | reverse complement strand
GGTGTTGACCTTGCTCCCGCCGGTCACGCCGGTCACGCTGACCGAGAAGGTGCACGTCGCGGACGAGGCGAGCGTCGCACCGGACAAGGAGACGGTGCCCGACCCGGCAGTCGAGGTGATCGTGCCCCCGCCACACGAACCGGTCAGGTCGTTCGGGGTCGAGACCACAACACCGGCCGGCAGAGTGTCCGTGAATCCGATGCCGGTCAGGCTGCTCGCGCTGTTGGGGTTGGCCACCGTGAATTTCAGTGCCGTGGACCCGTTCAGCGGCACCGCGGCCGGGCTGAACGTTTTGGTCAGCGTGGGCGGCGACGGTGTGGTGAGGTTGAGGCACCAACCACCCGCGATCGCTCCGGTTCCGTCGCCGGCCGCGGTCGTGATCGCGTACAGGCTCCAGGTCCCATTCGGGCTGGCACCGTTGTAGGTGCCGCCCAGCGTCGCGCCCGTGCCTGCCGTTCCCGGGTCGCCGTGCGGCCCGGGAGGCGCGGGCGGCCCCCAGGTCTCGTTGAAGCCGCCGTAGTTGACCGGTTTGAAGGTGGGGCTTGAACCCCACGGGGTGGGTTGCCCCGATTGCGGGAGCACGCCGTTGTCGTCCAGCGTGAGGGTCGAGTTGCTGGCCGCAGCGCCCGGTCCGGAGTTCGGGCCGAGATTCGCGACCAGGATCAGCGTCTGGCCGCCGGGGCCGACGAGCAGCACGTCGATGTCCTGCGAATGGCTGTAGTTGGTGTTGTTCAGCGTGACCGAAAGGTGGAGCAGGTTCCCGGGCCGGCCCGAGACGAATATGTTGGACGGATATGGGGTGGCGTCGGCGACGGTGTTAGGCGGGTTATTCAGCACGATGCTGCCGGTATTGCAGAAGTTGTTGCCCACGACAGTGGTGTGATTGTTGACCACCTGGCTCAGCGACGCGCTGCTCCCGCCGAAGTTGGTGCTACCTGAGTACTGAGCAACTATGGGGTGCGTTCCCTGGGTGGAGAACGCTGTTGCGCAGGTCGCCTGTCCGGCAGCCACGGCGACCGCAGTGCAGCCACTGATCGGGTTTCCGGCGTCGGTGAACGCCACCGTCCCCTCATTGATGGCGGAACTGTCGCTGGCCTTGTGCACGCTCGCCGTGAAGGTGACCCCGTTGCCCGGGGCGCTCGTGAACGACGGGTTGTTGTCCGAGCTCACGGTGGTCGTGCTGGCGGCAGTGGCCGCAGCGCCGGTGACGTCGAGGCACCAGCCGCCGGCGATCGCGCCCATACCATCGCCACTAGCAGTGGTGATGACGTACAGGCTCCAGGTGCCGTTCGCCGCCCCTCCGTTGAAGACCGACGCGAACGTTGAGCCGGTACCCGCCGTGCCGGGGTCGCCGTACGGGCCGTGGGGGGCCGGCGGTCCCCAGGTCTCGTTGAACCCGCCGTAGTTGACCGGCTTGAACGTCGAGCTCGATCCCCACAGCGTCTCCATTCCTGCTGGGGGCAGTACGCCGGCGTCGCTGAACGTCACCGTGGAGTTGCTCGCCGGTGCGGTCGGTCCGGAGTTCGGGCCAAGATTCGCGACCAGGATCAGCGTCTGACCGCCGGGGCCCACTAGTAGCGCGTCGATGTCCTGCGAATGACTGTACGTGGTGTTGTTCAGCGTCACTGCGACATGGTTGACCGTTCCGGAGATGCCGGAGGTGAAGACATTGGAAGGGTAGGGCGTCGCATCGGCCAAGGTGTTCGGCGGATTGTTCAGGGTGATGCTGCCGGTGTTGCAGAAGTTGCTCCCGGTCACCGTGGTGTGGTTGTTCACGACCTGCGTCAGGGTGGCGCTGTTACTCGGACCGAAGTTGGCGGTGCCGCTGTAGCTGGCAACCAGTGAATGGTTGCCCTCAGTGCTGAAGTTCGTCGTGCAGGTCGCCGCCCCAGCGCCGACGGCAACTGCCCCGCAGCCGCTAATCGTCACTCCGCCGTCGGTGAAGTTGACCGTTCCTTCGGCGACGTTGCTGCTGTCGCTGGTCTTCTTCACTGTGGAGGTGAGGGTCACCGAACTGCCGGACCCAGCGGTGAAGGACGGGTTGTTGTTCGAGGAGACCGTCGTGGTGGTCGCTGCCGCGTTGGCGGTCGTGACGTCCAGGCTCCAGCCGCCGGCGATCGCCCCGGTGCCGTCTCCACCAGAAGTGGTGATGACGTACAGACTCCACGTGCCGTTCGGGTTCGTACCGTTGAACGTTGACGCGAACGTGGCGCCGGTGCCGTCCGTTCCTGGGTCGGCGTACGGGCCCGCTGGCGCGGGTGATTCCCACACCTCGTTGAATCCGCCGAAGTTGACCGGCTTGAACGTCGAGCTCGATCCCCACGAGGTGTTCCCCGTCGGCAATGTGCCGGCGTCGGAAAGGGTCAGCGTCCCGTTGCTCACCGCATGGCTACCGCTGCTGGGGCCGAGGTTTGCCACGACGATGAACTTCTGTCCGCCCGGACCGACGAGAAGCGCGTCGATGTCTTGCGAGTAGGAGTAGCTCACGTTGTTCAAGGTCACGGCGACGTGATTGACCGTGCCGGTCAATCCGGATACTGCGATCGTCGCGGGGTAGGGCGACGCCGTCGCATTATTGTTGCCGTTGCTCTGACTGTTCGGATCATTGAGGGTGATCGCCGCCGAGTTTGAGAAGACCGTGGCGAACGCGGGCGCGGCGGTGATCACGGCTACCGTCGAGGGGACCAACACAGCCGCTGCGACGACGGCAATCAAGCGACGACCGCGCATCGCGAACCCCCAAAGGTCGAAAGGTCAACTTGGGCAGAGCCAAGACGGTCTCGGACCCGCCCCGGCCAGTGGCCTGGGGCCATCAGTTTCGGGATGGGTAGATGCCCTGCAGCGCGATGCACCAGTTGAGCACCAGGAACGGCTGGAGATTGTTGTGGGGTTGGTTGCCGCCGCTCGAGCTGATCATGCCAGCGTTCATCGCGGTTCCGCTGGGCGCAGAAGCGTAGACGTTGCTCGGGGCGCGGGCTGGGACGGCGTTGTCCGGCCGACCGGTGCTCGCCGGTCCGCCGTTGGCAATGACCCCGTGCGTGTGGGCGGGCATCTGCGTGGCGTTGAGCGTCACCGTTTCGGTGCCCGAGGCTTCGCCGATGTCGTAGTTCGACAGTCCTGGCCCCTGGCCCATGCTGATCGGTACGCGGCCGCGCAGATCCGGCAACGCGAATGTGGTCTGCCCGTTCCCGCCGTACTGCGTGCCCAGCAGGGAGAACAGGGCGGTGTTCTGGTCGATTGGAAGAAGCTGACCGCTGCAGAATGCCCACCCCAGCGGGGCGAAGTTGAAGCCGAACAGCCGCAACTCACCGAGGAATGGCTCGGTCATATCGATCTCCTTGGATGAGCGGTTGTAGGTCGGCAGATGACAGGGGGTAGGCGTTCATCGCGGGCTGTTCACGACGACCTGATACTGCTGGCCGCCGTTGGCGCGGCCGATTGGGACGACGAACAGATCGACACCGTGCAGGCGCGGCGAGCTGAAGTGCCGGACCGCCTGGGGCAGTACGGGGCCGGGCATGGCCTGGAAGATCAGACTGAAGCGGTGCTGGTCACCGGCCACGTTCGCGCCGCTAAGGTCGCCGATCTCTGCCAGGATGACGTTCAACGAGCCGGAGCCGATGCTCATCTGAACGGTCGAGTTCAGCACCGGCAAGAACGTCGCGCGCGTGAGTCGAACCGTCGCGGCTTCCGCGGGCTGGGCCGCCAGGAGGGGAACCGCGACCAATACGCCAGACATCGCGGTTCCGATGAGAAACCCGCGCCGCGAAATAGGAGCGGTCAGGCTCATGATCCCCCGATTGACGGGCCCACGGACCAGCATGAGATTGGGCTGAGCGGAGTATCGCACCCCGCTGGGACCTCGCGCCAGACTCAGATTAAATCTCGAAGGCGCCC
Organism: Actinomycetota bacterium; assembly: GCA_030775705.1. Classification (GTDB taxonomy): domain Bacteria; phylum Actinomycetota; class Actinomycetes; order Mycobacteriales; family Jatrophihabitantaceae; genus JALYIS01. The sequence goes on along the minus strand of JALYIS010000298.1, from coordinate 4,658 downwards.
ATTTGTGCTCGAAACTCGAATATCCGCCCCACGTTCACAGACCGTGGCGCCAACGGGGCCAGAGGATCAACGTAGGTGTGGACGCGTCTCAACTGATGGTCTCTGGTCAAGTGGAGTACGACGGTCGGGTGGTCTGCGCCGAGGACCAGAACTTCATGAACTTCAGGCACTACCCCAAGTACTGGCGTCGGCTTCTCGCGAAAGACCCGGGAATCCCGGACTACTTCCCCGAGAATGATCCTGACTACCCGCCCTACGGGGCTGCTGGCGATCGGTCGTCTCCAGCTCGCACGCGGCCTGATCGCAGCTCGACCGACAACACTGGCGCCGCCTGGGGGCATTTCTCACCGGTGAGAGCATGGCTTGCATGGCTGCTGCGCGTCGGATTACTGCCAAGACCCGGATCTTTCAGCTCAAGATTCAGTTGGCGGGGATCCGCCCGCCGGTGTGGCGGCGCGTGCTGGTACCTGACGAGATCGATCTCGGCGAGTTGCACGAGGTCATCCAGACGGCGTTCGGCTGGACCAACTCCCATCTGCACCAGTTCGAGATCGGCACGGCCCGCTACGGAACCCCCGACCCCGATTGGGAAATGGACGACGTCGCCGACGAGTCGCAGGTGAAGCTGGCTCGCCTGGTCAGCGAGGGTGACCGGATGAACTACGTCTACGACTTCGGCGACAACTGGGTACACCACGTGTTGGTAGAAAAGGTGCTCCAGGCCGAGCCCGCCACGCGCTACCCGACCTGCACAGCGGGGCGTCGAGCCGGGCCGCCGGAGGACGTGGGTGGTCCGTGGGGCTACGGCGACTTTCTGCAGGCGCTCGACGATCCCAAGCACGACGAGCACAAACGGTTCAGCGATTGGATCGGCGAGGGCACCTTCGATCCGGATGCGTTCGACTTGGCGTCCAGCGACGCGGCGCTGGCAGCCTTGGCGTGGCGCGCAGGTCCGCTGCGGTCAGTGCCCTGACCACCAGAGGCGCCCGCGGGCGAACGGGTGGGTCGGAACGCCCGGCTGCGCTATACCCGCGCTAGTGGCCGCCCCGGCGCCCGCGCCCGCTCGATTGAACGCAGATCCTCGCAGAATCGTCCAGGTCAATGAGGATCGAATGACCAACGCGTTGCGCCGTTCGGCCCACCGACCGGTTGGGCCGACATGCTGGTGCGCGCGCGCTGTCGATAGCGCGCACGCGAGTCAGGGCGAGCGGTCGCGCCTATGGACGTTACGGCTCGGCTCGGTGCGGGCTTGGCGCGGACTGACAGAGATCAACGTCTCGCGAGCCAGCGCTCTTTGATCACGCCACGTTCGTGTCGTACGTGTTCACGCCGAGCGCCTGCCAAGCGGTCAGCAACTGCCGGTCGCCAGCTGCGGCAACGAGGGTCTCGTCGTTCACGAGCACGGCCGCGGCGCAGTGGACCGCGTCGTAGCCGCGTAAAGCGAATTGATCTGCAACCTGCGCCGCCCGCTCGACCAGTAGCTGATCGACTTCCGCGACCTGGGTCTGAGACCACAGCTCGTCCAGAGCACGCATGGCCGCATGCTGCCGACGCAAGGTCAGCCGACCGAGCCGGCGTGCCTGAGACAGGGCCGCAGCAGTCTCCACATAGGCCAAGCGTGCGGACACCACATCATCGGCGTCTTCCCACAGTCGCCGGCACGTCGACGAACTCGGCTCATCGACCAGCAGGGGGACCAGCGCCGACGTGTCGAAATAGGCAATCATCGGCGTTGCTGGTTGACCAGATCGCTCAAAATTCCACTTCCCTTGATCGGCTTCGGTGCAGGACGCTTCCTCGTCACCGCAGGCTGGACACGGCCTTCGGCAATAAGGCGCTCCAGTGCGCTCGGCGCGTCGATGGGCACGATCCGCGCAACCGGTTGACCGTGATCTGTGACGGTCACCGTATGGCCGGACCTGACCGCAGCCAGGTGACGACTCAGCCCGTCACGCAACTCGCGAACTCCGATGTTCACCTTCCACCTCCATGGCCATATTCATGGTAACTGAAATAGCCACAGGGCGCGCTGCATTCATATGCAGAGACGCAGTTGAACCGGCAGGCCAGCGCCCCACCGCGCGCCGAGCCGTCGATGTCGAGCACTATCCGTTCATCGCCTGGCGGCACAGATCGATCGATCTGGCGCTGCGCGCCCCGTACGCGATCGCTTTCGAATCAGCGGTCGTCGGACGCCCCAGTTGTAGCAACTACAGGTCACGTCTCCCCACCTCACCGTCGAGCATCGGGCCCCCCGCAGTCCTCAGCCTCGCGTCCGAACCTCCGTGGACTGGTCACACTCGCCGCGTCCTAACGCACGCTCACCACGGCGATCTTGGGTAGCCCTCGTCCGCGGTATCCGACCTGCGGCGCGCGGCTGACGGACATTTGACGGACATCTGACGAAATCAGCGCTGTGACGATGATCTTCCGAAATGAATGAAGGCCCCGGAATCCGGGGCCTTCATCGTTGTAGCCCTGGAGCAGGTCTGGTCAAACTTCGCCGAGCTGTTCGCAGGATCGCAATCCACAGCGGAAACGACCGACGAGACCGAAGCCGCACGGTGCCGTCCTCGAACCCGAATCACTGCGAAACTTCGTGATGAGGTGACTCGGCGCTACCGCGCTGGGCAGGCGAGCCGCACGATTGCCAGCGAGCTCCATGTCGGCAAGGCGACCGTATTGAAGATCCTCCGCGAGGGAGGGGAGCCCATCAAGAATCAGGGGGTTCGATATGAGTCGTCAGCTAGTCTCTCGAGTAAGCGGGCCGGTGATGAGCTCGTGGAATTTGCTCGAACACACCAGCCTCGCCAAAGGTAGGGGCAGCTGCAGGGATCTGTGACATCTGAGCTGAGCTGCCCTGGCATCTCGGGAGAGGATGTGCAGCATTTGAAGGGGTATCCGAGGGCATTCCGCGAAGACGTTGTGCGCGTGGCTCGCAATCGGGGTCCGGGATCGGCAGCCGTGCCAGGCTTCATTAAGTGAGCGTTGAGCCGTCCCGGCTTCAGTCATCTACACCTGGAACTTCAACCCGCCCTCATCGCCAGCGCCCGCGACCAGGGCGTACACGGCTACCTATCCAAGACCCTGCCGGCCCGCGACCTCGTCGCCGCCTTGGAGGCCGTGCACGCCGGAGAACGGTCATCAGCGACCCGCCCGCACGAGCCAAAAGCGCGACGGGACGGACTGGCCCGGGCGCCGCGAAGGTCTCACCGACCGCGAGGCCGAAATCCTGGCGCTCATCACACAAGGCAGAAGCAACGCAGAGGTGGCAGCACTGACCTACCTCAGCCCCAACACCATCAAGTCCTACATACGCACCATCTACCGCAAGATCAACGTCGCCAGCCGAACCCAAGCCGTCCTCTGGGGCGTCAAACACGGCTTCACCCCAGACCACCAACGAATCGGACACCGGCGAGAGGCTCCCTGACGAACGTCGTCCGAGCCGCGCTAGAAGGCGTCCCCGACTTGGTATTGATCAGTACTGCGGTGCCAAGCCTCCGGACTTCGGTGCGCCCTGCGCCGCGGCCGGGATTTCCTGCAGCGGCTCCTTAATGGCTTCGGCGGCAGACTTCGCCTTGTCCAGCGTCTCGTGAGCGCCGTCGCTGGCCGTGGTCGTGACCTGCTCAACGGCGTTTTGCAGCGGCTCCTGCAGGTTGCCCGCGACAGTCTGAGCCGCGTCCTTCAGCGGCTCGGCGAGCTGCTGAGCCTTGTCCTCGGCCTTGCTCGCGAGCTGCTGCTCGCGCTGGCTGGCAGGCAGGAGGGAGGAGATCAGCCATCCCACGCCGAACGCGATGACACCTGCCGCGACCGGGTTCCCCTGGGTCTGCTCACGGACCTGTGCAGGTGCAGCGCCCACAATGTCGCCAGTGTGTGAGACTGCAGACCCAACCGCGTCCTTGGTCGAGGTCGCAGCGGAGGTCACCGAGGACCCAGCTGCGTTCACTGCCGATGTCATCGAGTTCGCGGCGTCGCTGACGCCATGCGTGGCATTGTCATTGACTCCCATTACCTTCTCCTTCACCGATCGGGCACTGTGTTTGACGCTGTCCACCCGGCGGCCGACGACCCTGCCCGGCGACACCTTCTCACTGAGCCGATCGACACCGGCGCTCAATGATTGGCGGGTGCGTTCAATCTCTTGCTGGATCTGTTCTGGGCTGCTCATGGTGTCTCCTCATCGGCCCTTGAGGGCGTCGGGAACCTGCTGGATGGTGTCAACGGTGCGCTCAGGCTTCGGGTGAACCGTGCGCAGTAGGCCGCGTCCGGTGACAGCGAGGTATGCACCGATCGCTGCCCATAGGACCGCGACGATCAGCCCGGCCCAGCCTGCGTTCATGACGTTGGACAGGGCAGCCCATAGGGCTAGGGACAAGAACAACACCACCATGTAGCCGGCAAACCCGGCGCCGCCGAGCATGCCGGCAGCCTTACCCGTCTTCGCCACTTCCGTCTTCAGTTCTGCTTTGGCGAGTTCAAGTTCCTGGCGCATCAAGGTGGACAGGTCACGGCTCACATCACCGATCAATTGCCCGACTGAGATATCCCCGACGTCCGCGGGCAGCGAAGGCTGGGTATGAGGCGCGCTCACGAGGCCACGCCGCCGGGCAGGCCACCGTCGCCACCCGGATGATCTGATGGCTGCGGGTAGGAAC
>JALYIS010000297.1 GCA_030775705.1 Actinomycetota bacterium | reverse complement strand
CTGCTCGAACGGCAGCTCGATGCCGAGCCCGACGGACACGCCGCCTGCCTCCGAAGCGCCCCGGTTCACCGCCTCCATCGCACCAGGGCCGCCACCGGTGATGACCGCGTAGCCCGCCTTGGCCAGGGCGGTGCCCAGGCGAACCCCGGCCGCGTATTCCGGATCGTCGGGGGGCGTGCGTGCAGAGCCGAACACGGAGACGGCCGGGGGCAGCTCGGCGAGTAGCCCGAACCCTTCGACGAACTCGCTCTGGATCCGCAGCACACGCCAGATGTCTTCGTGGAGCCAACCGGTTGCCCCCCGCTTGTCGAGCAGGCGCTGGTCGGTCGTGCTGCCCGAACTGATCTGCCCACGCCGGAGGACTGCTGGTCCGCGTTGACGCTGCGGCGCGCCGGTTGACTCACTAGCCATAAGCGAGACGGTAGCGCTCACGTCGTTGACTACGCGCGCGCCCTGGGCGACCTCGATGACGCGAGAATCCCTATTGCTCGGTTGCGAGAGTGGACAGGACGACGCCACCCTGGTGTCTGCGATGTCCTGCGACAACACGTGTCAGCCGTGTCCCGAGACACGGCAAAATTGTCGGACGTCTTGATTATTATCAGACGTATGTTCGATTTAAAAGGCGTCGGTGCTTCGTCGCTGGATGAGCTGAGGCAACTGGTTCTCGGTTTGGATCAGCGGGTGTCCGATGCGGAGCGGATCGATCGGATCCGGTCGTTGGAGGAACTCAAGGGTGCGGTTGCCGCCGCGCAGGCCCGCGAGGCGGACGCCTTCGCGGTCTCGCAGCGCGTCGATCAGCGGGCGCGTGGGGTGCCCGTCGAGCGGATCGGGAAAGGAGTGGCCGCGCAGGTGGGTCTGGCTCGGCGCATTTCGCCGTTCGAGGCCACCCGTTATGTCGGTCAGGTCGGCGTCCTGATCCGGGAGCTGCCGGCCTGCTTTGATCGGCTCTCGCGCGGTGAGGTGCCCGAGTGGCGGGTCCTGCTGGTGGCCCGCGACACGGCCTGGTTGTCGGCTGAGCATCGGGCGGTGGTGGACGCCGAAGTCGCGCCGCAGCTGGAGCGGCTCGGCAAACGCAGGACCATCGACCTGGTGAAGAAGCTGGCCTACCGCCTGGATCCGCACGGTTACCTAGCCCGGCTCGACCAGGCAGAGGCTGAGCGGCACGTGTCCCTGCGCCCGGCCGCAGACAACATGGCGCGACTGAACGCGCTTCTCCCGCTACCTCAAGCGGTGGCCGCCTACGCCGCACTGCACTCAGGCGCGGCTGCGGTCGCCGGCGTCGGGGACGAATCGCGCTCACGGTCGCAGCTGATGGCCGACCTGCTCGTGGAACGGGTGACCGGCCAGAGCACCGCCACTGGCGTGCCCGTTGAGGTGAACCTGGTGATGACGGACCAAAGCCTGTTCGGGGTCGGGAGCAGCCCAGATGAGCCGGCCACCATCATCGGCGGCGGGACCATCCCCGCCCACCTAGCCCGGCGGATGCTCACCGACCAGAGCGGGGAGGTCGCTGTCTTCCTGCGCCGCCTCTACACCCACCCGACCTCTGGTCAGCTCGCCGCCATGGACAGCCACAGTCGCTGCTTCACCCCGAACCAGCGTCACTTCCTGCTGCTGCGAGACCAGATCTGCCGAGCCCCGTGGTGCGACGCGCCGATCCGACACGCCGATCACATCACCCCGGTCGAAGACGAGGGCCAGACCAACGTCGCGAACGGCCAGGGCCTGTGCGAAGCGTGCAATTACCACAAGACGGCGCCAGGTTGGGGCCAATACTGCGACGACCTCACCGGCGATGTCATCACCACCACCCCCACCGGACACACCTACCCAAGCAGCGCGCCCGAGCCACCCGCAACCCGCAACCCGCAACGAACGAAGCGGCTTAGCCGATGGCGAATGGCGGATAGGGATCGGCGAGTAGGAAGTACCAGGCGTTGAGGCGAATGCTCCAGAACTCGACGCCGATGACAAACCTGCGTACGCCTTCTGGCCACTTGCCGGTGAAAAGGACGGCAAAGAACCCGACTACCAAGGCCAGATATAAGCCGATGAAGAGAAACAGACCGAACAGGGCCTGGGGGATGATAAGGATAAAGCGAAGGATTACTGCAATCCGCGAGTAGCTGGTCGCCGGGGTGATGTTCAGGGTGGCGACATCGCCACCGGGGTCGGCATAGCCAGAGGGGAGACCGAACGTTGGATACGCTTCTCGAAGAAAGAGCGCGAACGAGGTCACTCGCCACTGATAACGCTGAACACCAGCGATGAAGTTGCCGATACCGGCAGGTAGTTTCCCGGTGAATACGATCGCGAACCAACCCGCCAACGCCATGATTTCGGCGACGACGGTCAGCACGTAAACAACGACAAGGTGCGGAATCGCCATGACGTAGTTGCCGATGACCCGCCAACGGGCAACCGCATGTGGAGAATCGAGGCTAGCGACTACCGGATAGCTGGGATTGGAGCTCAGCGTCGCACTGGGGTGTGGACTGTAGTCGGAATTTGGAGCACTCACAGTAATCCCTCTCGATACCAAGGTTCGCGGTTTTCATCTAACCGACCGCATCGTTGCACGTCACGCCCGGCTCCGTAAGTGTCTTCCGTCTGCGGCCACGTAGCGGCATTGCCCCGCCTGTCATATTCGTGGGGAATGCATTTGCAAGCTTCAACCCGTCAGGCGTTGATGGACCCCCGAAGAGGTCTCGTTCATTGACGCACGGTATCGCGGAGGAACCGCACCAGTGCGGCCTCCGCGTCGGCGATCCGGGACACGCCCACGTGCTCGTCAGCCCGGTGAGCCAGGTTCGGGTCGCCCGGACCGAAGTTGAGCGCCGGGATACCCAGCTCACCGAACCGTGCGACGTCGGTCCACCCGAGTTTGGCCTTCGGCGCGCCGCCCACGGCTTCGGCCATCGCCCGGGCCAGCGGTGCATCCAGCCCCGGGCGGGCAGCCGGGGCTGCATCGACCAGCTCCACCGAGCAGCCCGCGAACACCTCCCGCACGTGCGCCTCGGCCTGTGCCACCGACCTGTCCGGGGCGAAGCGGTAGTTCACCGTTACCGTGCACGCGTCCGGGATGACATTGCCCGCGATCCCCCCCTCGATGCGCACCGCGCTCAGCCCCTCGCGGTAGGTGAGTCCGTCCACCTCTACTTCGCGCGCCCGGTAGTCCACGAGGCGCGCGAGCACCGGCGCAGCGGCATGGATGGCATTCTCACCGAGCCAGGACCGGGCGCTGTGGGCACGCACGCCCGCCAACTGCACCACGGCGCGCAGAGTGCCCTGGCAGCCTCCCTCGATGACGCCGTCGGTCGGCTCGAGCAATACGGCGAGGTCTGCGTGTAGGGCATCAGGGCGCTCGCGTGCCAGCCGTCCCAGGCCGTTGCGGGCCGCGTCGACCTCCTCGCAGTCGTAGCAGATCCACGTCAGATCCACCGCGGGGTCGAGTGCACCCGAGCCGACCAGGTGTGCCACCCGGAGCATGACCGCGAGCCCAGACTTCATGTCAGAGGTGCCGCAACCGTGCAGCAGGGCGCCCTCGAGTCGGGAGGGCAGGTTCCCGCAGACCGGGACCGTGTCGAGGTGACCAGCCAGCAGGACACGCTCGGCGCGACCTAGCCGGGTCCGCGCGATGACCACATTCTCGTCGCGCTCGACGTCGAGTGCCGGGTACGCGCGCAGTGCCGCCTCGACGAGATCGCAGAGCTCACGCTCGTTGCCCGACACGGACTCGACATCGACCAGACTTGCGGTGAGCGCGGCCGCCTGCGCCGCCAGGTCCAGGGCGACACCGCCGAGATCCGCCACGCACCGAGGCTACGCGACCCGCGCGGGTCTCCAGCGCCTGGTCACAGACGCATCCTAGGCACCCGCTCACCCGAGCTTCGTTACTGTGGCAACTGTGACCAGAAGCGCATGGGGATTCGGCCTAGCCACGGCGGTCGTGGAGGGCGCCGACGCCGGCAGCCTCCTCGACACCTGGTTCCCCGCGCCGTCGCTCGGCGAGACCACCGGTCAGGCGCCACACGAACTCGCGACTCTCGCCGGGACCCACGGCAGCACGAATGAGCGTGGCGTGCGACAGGAGACGGTGCATGTCGAGATCGATCTCGACGAGGCACCCCGGTCGGTGCCCGATGCCTACCTGCGGCTGCACCTGCTCTCGCATCGGCTGGTGCCCCCGCACGGGGTGAACCTCGATGGCATCTTCGCAGTGCTGCCCAACGTGGTGTGGACCAACGCCGGCCCCTGCGCCGTCGCCGACTTCGAGGCCACCAGGCTTGCGATGCGTCGCAAGGGACCTGTCCAGGTGTTCGGCATCGACAAGTTCCCCCGGATGACCGACTACGTAGTACCAGGCGGCGTGCGGATCGCCGACGCGGATCGGGTCCGGCTGGGCGCCCACCTCGCCGCAGGGACGACGGTGATGCATGAGGGCTTCGTGAACTACAACGCCGGCACCCTCGGCGTGTCGATGGTCGAAGGACGCATCTCGGCTGGCGTCGTCGTGGGGGACGGCACCGATGTCGGCGGCGGCGCCTCGATCATGGGCACCCTCTCCGGTGGCGGCAAGGAGCGGATCACGGTGGGACGGCGCTGCCTCATCGGCGCGAACGCGGGCATCGGGATATCTCTCGGAGATGACTGCGTGGTGGAGGCAGGCACCTATGTCACGGCAGGCTCGAAGCTGACCCTCCCGGACGGCTCCGTGGTGAAGGCCGCTGCTCTCTCAGGGCACGACGGTCTCCAGTTCTGGCGCAACAGCGTCTCCGGGGCCCTCGAGGCACGTCCGCGCACCGGCCAGCTGATCACGCTCAACCAAGCCCTGCATGCGAACGGCTGACGCTGGTCCATGGCTTCCCGTCGTCGCAGCGCCGTCATCTACGTCGGCGTCGTTCTGGTGATCGCCGCCGCGGCGATCGTGGTGGTCCGCACCGTCTGGGGTTCCACGACCAACACGGTTGCCTATGAGCATTGCACCGTGGGTCAGTACGACCTGGATCCGAGTCAGGCCGCGGTCGCGTCGACGATGGTCGGCGTCGCGACCACGAAGACACTGCCCGAGCGGGCAGCCGTGCTGAGTCTCGCGGGGGCCCTCCAGGAGAGCAAGATCCGCAACCTGCCGCCCAACGCGGGCGATCGCGATTCGGTAGGTGTGCTGCAGCAGCGGCCTTCCCAGGGTTGGGGAACGCCGGCCCAACTCAACGATGTGCACTACGCGACGGGCGCGTTCCTCAACGCCCTCGTCCGCATCCCCAATTGGCAGACCCTGAGCCTGGCCACGGCGGTGCAGGACGTGCAGATCTCTGCCGACGGAAGCGCCTACGCCCAACACGAGCCCGAAGCCCAGGCTCTCGCGGACGCGTTGACGGGCAGGTCACCGGCGGCCATCACCTGCACCTTCAACCCGCCCGCAAAGGTGGCTGCCGCGAGTGATGTGGCGGCCAAGCTCAGCGCTGATCTGCCGGTCAACCCGCCGAACGTCACCGGGCTGGTGGTCTCGGTGCCAGGTGCCAAGTGGCAGACCGCGGCGTGGTTCGTGGCCAACGCCTACGACCTGGGAATCGACCGAGTCGGCTACAGCGGCAAGCAGTGGAGCCGCGCCAAGGGCTGGCAGGACATGCCGACGTCCGCCGCCGGTGTCACGGCGACGATGGCCGTATCGACTTCGGGCACGTCAACCACGAACTGAGCCGCACGGATTACGTTGGGCCCATGCGGGTGGCGACGTGGAACGTGAATTCAGTCCGGCAACGACTGCCTCGCCTGTTGCCGTGGCTGGATGAGCGGCGCCCCGATGTGTTGTGCCTGCAGGAGACGAAGCTGACCGGTGCCGCGTTCACCGAGCTCATCGGTGCCGAACTCGACCGGCGGGGCTACGCCGTGGGCTACCACGGCGAGGCCCAATGGAACGGGGTTGCGATCCTTTCCCGGGTCGGCCTCGACGACGTGGTGGCCGGGCTGGCAGCCGCGCCCGGATTCCCGCACCAGGAGGCGCGAGCGGTGTCTGCGACCTGCGGCGGGGTCCGGGTGCACTCGGTGTACGTGCCCAATGGCAGGGATCCGGACTCCGACCACTACCGGTACAAGCTCGCCTGGCTGGCGGCGCTGCGCGACGTGATCGCCGGCGGCCCCGCCGAGGTCATGGTGTGCGGCGACATCAACATCGCGCCGACCGACGCAGACGTGTTCGACCCCGCCGCGTATCTGGGCCAGACCCACGTCACCGCGCCCGAACGGTCTGCCCTGGCCGACCTACAACGACTCGGTATGCACGACGTGGTGCGCGAACGCTGGCCCGACGAAAGAGTCTTCACGTACTGGGACTACCGCGCAGGGATGTTTCACCAGGACCTGGGCATGCGCATTGACCTCGTGCTGGCCAGTGACGGGGTGAGCGCCCGGGCCCGCGCGGCGTGGGTGGACCGTCACGCTCGAAAGGGAACTGGGCCTAGCGACCACGCGCCGGTGATCGTGGATCTGGATGCGGCTCCGGACGGGGACATCGGGCCGGTCGTGCCGCCACCGTCGGCGCCGGGGTCCGCGCGGCGGACCCGTCGGCTGCCACAGTCGAGCTAGTCCAGAAAGTCGTAGGTCAGTGCTCGTGCGCCTGAGGGGGGAGCGCCTTGATGAAGCTCGGGTCGTGGTCGGTCTTGCCGACCTTCGACGCCCCGCCGGGAGAACCCAGCTCGTTGAAGAAGTCGACGTTGGCTGCGGTGTAGTCCCGCCACTTCTCGGGCAGGTCGTCCTCGTAGAAGATGGCTTCGACGGGGCAGACCGGCTCGCAGGCGCCGCAGTCGACACACTCGTCAGGGTGGATGTAGAGCATCCGCGCACCCTCGTAGATGCAGTCGACAGGGCACTCCTCGATGCACGCCTTGTCGAGCAGATCCACACAGGGCTCGGCGATCACATAGGTCACTGCTGTCCTCCGGGAACTCGGTCGATGCGGCAGACCCGTCAGGGGCGAGCCCTAGTATGCCGTTCGTGCTCGAGCGTAGTTGGATCGGTAGGCGGGTCACCGTGCGTCGTGTCATCGGACGAGATCGACAGGGTCGGCCCGCGATGGCGGACGTGGTCGGTGATCTGGTCGACCTGGACGCCACCCGAGGTGTGATCGATGCCCGTGGTGGGCTGGTCGAAGTACCGTTGGATCGGGTGGCGGTGGCGAGACTTGCCTACCCCGCCACGCGGGACGTCCTCGATCTGGAGGCAGTGGTCGCCCGCGGATGGCGGGCCGAGCAGACCGCCGAGATCGGCGGCTGGGTGCTGCGCGCGAACGGGGGGTTCACCCAACGGGCCAATTCGGTGCTCCCCCTCGGACAGCCTGGGTTGCCGTTGGATGACGCGCTGGCCCAGGCCCGGGCCTGGTACGCGTCCCGCGGCCTGCCGCTGCAGGTACAAGTACCGACCGAGGCACGCCGGCTGCTCGATTCCGCGCTGGCTGAGCTGGGCTGGGCGTCCAGCCCGGACGTCCACGTGATGGCCGCGCGCCTGGATACGCTCCGGTCGGCCGACCGCGACCCTCCCCCCGGCGACGGTGCGCAGGTTGAGGTCGCCGATCGTCTCGACGAAGGCTGGTTGGCCCGATACCGCGGCGGTGCCGGCACCACCGCGGCGGCGCGCGGGCTCCTTCTGAACCACGATCGGGTGGGCTTTGCGGCGGTCCGTCGAGGCGGCGAGACGGTAGCCGTCGGGCGCGCCACCGTGGACGACGATTGGCTCGGCATCACCGCCGTCGAGGTCGCGCCGGCGCAGCGCCGAACGGGTCTGGCTAGCGCATTGATGTCTGCCCTATGGCGCTGGGGCGAGGCGGCAGGCGCACGGCGCAGCCATCTGGAGGTGTCGGCAGACAACGAAGCGGCAGTGGCCCTCTACAGCAGGCTGGGCTACTGGGTACACCACGACTACCGCTACCGCTACGACCCGCCCACAGAGTGATCGCTACTCGATCGGCAGGTCCGCCTGGGGGCGTGGCCGGGTTGTCCGCACCGCAGGAGCGGGAGGCTGGCTCGCCCGATTCCGAGGCCCGGTCACACTCATCGCGACCGCGACCGCGCCCGCGATCGCACCCCCGAAGAGCACGCCGTAGGCCACCCACTGGACATAGCCGCCACCCGGCAGGATCACGTCGCCTTCTGGCCGCCGGCTCGCGCCGAGGTAGAAGGTGGGCGCAAGCCAACTCAGGAACGCGAGGACGGCGCCGGAGAGCGAGCCAACGCAGGTGGCCGCCAACCGGGGCAGGGTCACGTTTGCGACGACGACGAGCACCAGCGTGATCGGTACGAGGAACCTGCCTGCATAGAGCGGCACCAGGAAAAGCTCCAGTAGTCCCGACAATGCCATGCTCGCGCATACCAGCAGCACACCGAGCCAGCCCAGAATGCCCGGTCGCTCGGCCAGCGGATCACGGTCCGCGCCCGCCGTCACGCGGTGACTCCGGTGAACAGCCCGATCTCGCGGCCCTCGCCATCACGGTCGGGGCCAAGCTCGCCACGGGCCAACCGGAAGTGTTCGACTGCCAGCACCTCGCGACCGAGCATGTTCGACAGCGCGAAGAACGGCCCGTCGACGGTGATCTGAGTGCGATGGGCCTGCAGCGCGTTCAACTTCGCCCCGCCGTACCCGGTCGCGTCAACGGTGGTGGTGATCAGAGCGTCCTCGACACCGAACGGCAGCTCGTCGACATCTGCCACGCCGAAACGCGCCTGAGCCTGGTCACCCAACGCCTCGAAGCCCCGGCGCAGAAACGACTTCGGGGTGCCCGTCCAGTACAGCTTCGCCACGTGCCACGCCGTGCCTGACCCGTAGCTCGGATCCTCGGCGCGCTCCACGGCGGCAGTCGCGACGCGGTGGGCCATGATGTGGTCGGGATGGCCGTAGTCGCCGTTCTCGTCGTAGGTGACGACGACCTGTGGGCGAACCTCGCGAACCACGGCGACCGCGGCCGCGACCGCTTCGTCGAATCTCACTGGATCCGTGGCGCCGCGCCAGAAGGCACGCGGATGGGTGTTCGCCTCGGCGCCCATCATGCCGCTGTCACGAAATCTGCCCGCGCCGCCGAGGAAGCGGTGATCTGTGACGCCGAGCGCGTGCATCGCATCGGCCAGCTCTGCGATGCGGTAGCCGCCAAGCTGATCCGCGGTGCCGGCAGCCAGTTGCTCCAGCTCAGGCACCAAGATCTCGCCCTCCTCGCCGAGCGTGCACGTGATCAGGGTGACCTGAACACCTTCGGCGACGTAGCGGGCCATGGTGGCCCCGGTCCCGATCGATTCGTCGTCGGGGTGCGCGTGGATCAACAGCAGCCGTCGATCGGCAGTCTCGGACGCCCTCATCGACTCGGTTCGAGGGCTCAGCTCGACGGCTCCGTCACGAGCTCGCCCTCCGCATCGACGACCGTGGCGGCGGTGAGCCGCTGCGGCTTCGGCGCGGCGGCGTCTGGCAGGC
>JALYIS010000296.1 GCA_030775705.1 Actinomycetota bacterium | reverse complement strand
GGGCAGCATTGGGGCTACGCACTCAGCAGCGGCCTTATCCTCGGGATCGCCGGCGCGCTCTACATCACGTTCAAGCGAAAGGATTGGTTGTAGTCCACACAGTCGCGGGACCCGCGCGTGGCGGGCGCGGGTCGGGCACTACCGCCGCCGCAGAACAGCGGGCGGGCGACCGATCAGCTACGACAAGATCGCTTACAAAGGCAGAAACGTCATCGAACGCGCCTTCAACACGGTCAAAACACTGGCGCGGTCTAGCCACCAGATACGACAAACACGCCCCGACAGCCGCGGCGCATTCGTCCTCGCCGCAGCCCTGCACTGGATCCCTGACTTGGGAGGCACGTTCTAGCTCGGGCGCGCTTTCCCCGGCGCCTCAGATTCACGCCATTGACTGTCAAACGAGACGATTCCCCCTGACTCGTGGGGGTCCCTCCCGATCACGTCGAATCGGTACCAGTTCTCTAGCTTGTCGTAGGTATGAGTCATCTCGTAGCTGACGATCTGCGAGCGCACAACGAAGGTGCCGGGCTGCAGGTGCAGGCTCGGGATCACCAACTCGACGACGGACTCACCTTCGGGCGCGGCCACCTTGAATTCGTTGTCGCGCGTGTTGTGAGCCCAGACAAAGACACCGTTAAGCGTTTCGATGACGAGTACCAGAACTGGATCAGGCACGCTCTCCAGCACGCGGTACGTCATCCGGAATCTGACCGGGTCCGAGGTTCGCACTGAAGCGGTCGGCGCCCCTCCGCTGCCCAGCATCTCCAGTCCGACGAACTGCACCTCGCCGCTACCGCTGCGCACACTTCCATCCGCCTGGATTACTCGATCGGAATGCGTAGATGCGATGTAGTCATCCACCACTTTGGTGGCGTGGCCGGTGTCGAGGAGATGCCCATGCTCCAACCACGCCGCCCGGTCGCACATCGTGCGCAAGGCCCCCATCGCGTGGCTGACCAACACAACGGTCTTGCCAGACTGGCGGAAATCGGCAAACTTCTCCATGCACTTTTCTTGGAATTTCGCATCCCCGACGGCCAGCACCTCATCGACGAGCAAGATATCCGGATCGACATTGATGGCGACTGCGAAGCCCAGCCGAACGTACATTCCCGAGGAGTAGTTCTTGACCGGTTGGTCGATGAACTCCTCGATCCCGGAAAAATCCACGATGTGTTCGAACTTCCGGTCTATCTCAGCTTTCGTCATACCCAGGATGGACCCGTTGAGGTAGACGTTTTCCCGGCCGGAGAGTTCCGGATGGAACCCGGATCCCAACTCAAGCAGCGCAGCCACCGAGCCCGACGTCGTGACCGACCCAGCATCGGGCCGCAGGATCTTGGCGATGCACTTGAGCATCGTCGACTTGCCCGACCCGTTCTCGCCGATCAAGCCGAAGGTCGAGCCCTGGGGAACCTCGAAGGACACGTCCTTCAGCGCCCAGAATTCTTCGTAGGCCGCTCGGCGGCCGCGCATCATCGCCGCCTTGAGGGACTGGTTTCGCTCCCGATACATCCGGAATTGTTTCGAGACGCCCTCTACGGTGACTGCCGCGGTCATTGGAGACCCGCCCGGCACGAGGCCCGACAACGGTTCACGGCGCTATCGACCATTTGGGACGTGCGACGTGAAGCGTCGGTGAGTGAGCCATGGTCCATGACTTTACTGGCTCAGTCCCCTGGCACCGCCTATGGACGCAACGCGTGGCGGCCTCATCGGCAGTCGGGGCCAGGTCCGATGTGCCAAACTGACTCCGCTTCGGGCTTAGATCCAATCGAGGGAAGTACCGCCTAGCGCGCGGGCCCGAACTGAGCGGAAGGGGAGGCACGGTGTCCCAGACAGCCGATGCGAACGCCCGAGTCGCGGTGGTACTCCGCACCAGGAACCGCCCCGTGTTCCTCCGCCGAGCACTCGCGGACATCGTCGCCCAGACCTACTCGAACCTGACAGTCGTCGTCGTCAACGACGCGGGCGAGATCGGACCGGTCGACGAGATCGTGCAAGAACTCAGCGGGGAGCAACAGCGCCTCGTCACGGTCGTACACAACGAGCGCTCGAAGGGCCGCGAGGCCGCGATGAACGCCGGCGTACTGGCCTGCGACTCTGCCTTCATCGCGATCCACGACGACGACGACAGCTGGGCGCCCAGCTTTCTCGAGCGCACTACCGCCCACCTGAAGCACTCACCCGATCTGGCCGTGGCCACCCGCACTGAGTTGGTGTACGAACGGTTCGACGGTGAATCGATCGCGCTCGACCGTAGGAAGATCCTGGCGGCCGACAAGTCCGCAATCTCACTGTCGGAGCTGATCCACCACAACTACGCCCCCCCGATCTCGGTGCTGTACCGACGCTCATTGCATGACACGGTCGGTCTCTATGACGAGACGCTGCCCGTGCTCGCTGACTGGGACTTCCTTCTTCGAGTGGCGGCCAACGGCGAGATCGGATTCATCGACGGGGAGCCGCTGGCATTCTGGCACCAGCGTGAGGGGCTACTCGGAGACGCCGGCAACAGCGTGGTCACCGATGCCGACGCCCACAGCAGGTATGAAACAATCATCAGGGACCGTTACCTGCGCGCCGACATCGCGCGCAACGGTGGCATGGGAACGCTGCTGTTCGAGGCCGCCCTGATCGACGAGACCTCGCGTCGCGACGATGCCCGTACGGCCCACCTGTCGCGAGGACTGGATCTCGCTGCAGCGTCGACCGACGAACTACGTCGCGAACTCGTCCGGCTGAACCAGAACCTGATCGGCCAGAGCAACCGGATGGTCGCGCAGTCCGGCGCCCTGGCCGACCAGATCGCGGCGCTAGAGCGCCTCGTCTTCTCCCAGACCCCACGGGCCAGGTTCAAGGCCTACGGCGAGATCACGGCCCGGTTGCTGAAGCGGTTTCGCCACTGACGTCCCTAGGCCCTGGAGCGGTTCGATCGCAGCCCGTCAGCGAACCTGTGCGCCAACGTCGCCATATCGTGAAACAGCCCTGAGACGAGCGCCATCCGCGCCTGCCGTTTCGGGTAGTCTGTCCGGGAATCCGATGGCCACCGCGCCGCTGTGCGACGCCTCTGCGATCCGCAGTCGGCGGTCAGACTGTGCGAGGAGGTGCTGGTGCGTCGGGTCGTCTTCTACCTGTTCTACGACGCACACGGGGTCGTCGACGACTACGTTCTCCATAAGCTGCGGGCGCTTCGCCAGCACGCGGAGCACATCTTCGTCGTGTCGAACTCAATTCTCGACGACGACGGTCGGGCCCGCTTGGAGCAGGTCGCGGACACGATTCTAGTGCGCGAGAACATCGGCTTCGATGTGTGGGCCTACCGCGAAGCACTGGAGGCGTTCGGTGACGCGCGGCTGGCCGAGTACGACGAGTTGGTCCTCACGAACTACACATACTTCGGGCCGATCTACCCGTTCCGCGAGACGTTCGACCGCTTCGATCGGAAGCAGGATCTCGACTTCTGGGGCCTGACCGCACACAAGCGCGTTGGCGTGAATCCGCTCGCCGCGGAGGGCGACGACGGACCCCTCGAGGCGCACATCCAGTCGCATTGGATCGCCGTTCGCAGGACGCTGTTCACCGCGGTCGAGTTCGCCGAATACTGGCGGACCATGCCCGCGATCACCTCATACCTGGACTCGATCAGATATCACGAGGCGCGGTTCACCAAGCACTTCGCCGACCGGGGCTTCCGATATGAGGTGGCGTTCCCCGCCGACGACTATCCGGCGGACAACCCGGTCATGGACTGCACGGGCCAGATGCTGGACAACCGGTGCCCGATCGTGAAGCGCAGGGTCTTCTTCCACGAACCGTTATATATGGACCGCCAAGGTGTACTCGGCAAGCGCGTCCTGGAAAAGATCACTGAGGCGGGCTACCCGGCCGAGCTGATCTGGTCGAATCTCGTTCCGTCCACGGAGCCCCGCACCCTATACACGAATCTGGCAATGCTGTCCGTGCTGCCGGACCTTGAGCCCAGCGGGCGCCCGCAGTGGCAACCCCGCATCTGCGTCATGGCCCACATCTACTACGTAGACATGATCGCTGAGCTCATGGGCGCCATCGGCAACATTCCCGTTCCGTTCGATCTGGTCGCCACTACCGACACCCAAGCCAAGCAGGACGCGATAGCGCAAGCGCTTCGCGACTACCCGATCAACAAGGTCGAGGTCCGGGTCGTCGAGTCGAACAGCGGCCGATCCGAAAGCGCCTTCCTCATCACCTGTCGTGACGTGCTGACCAGCGGTTCCTACGATCTCATCCTTAAGGTGCACTCGAAGAAGTCTCCGCAGGACGGGTACAACTCCGGCAGCGTCTTCAAGAATCACACCATCGACAACCTGCTGTCCTCGCCCGGGTACATCGCGCATCTTCTGCAGCTGTTCGAGCTCGAGCCCAAGCTCGGCATGGTGATCCCGCCGTTGATCCACATCGGCTTCCCGACACTCGGCCATTCCTGGTTCGGCAACTTCGAGCCGGCAGCGGAGCTTGCCAAGACATTGGACATCCGCACGCCGTTCGACCCGTCCACGCCACTGAGCGCAAACGGCGGCATGTTCTGGGCACGACCCGAGGCGCTCACCAAACTCGCGCGGCATCCGTTCGAGTTCACCGACTTCGTACCTAACGACGAGGGTTGGCGCGACGGTCAGCTGCCGCACGTCCTGGAGCGGTTGTATTCCTACGCAGCTATCGATGCCGGCTACCTCGTGCGCGTGGTGGCCAATGCCGACTGGGCCGCCATCGATTACACCTTGCTCGAATACAAGATGCAGCGCATCTCCTCGATGCTGCCTGCCCACCCGTACGAACAGATCGCCTACATCGTCGGCCTTCAGCAGTCTGACAAGCTCCGCCGCGAGTACGTCCCACCCCGCCCGCTGGCCGCATTCCTGGAAAGTATGTCCGCGCATTACCCCCGGATCGCCGGGACTCGACTATCGCAGCGGGCCAGGTCCCGCAAGTAGCGGGACTCCCGGCAGCTTCCTGCCGGCCCCGGACCATGACGCTCGACCGATACCCGGCCCGCGGCGTCCGGCTCACCCGCTGCGGTCGGCGCCACCTGCGTCGATCCAGTCGCACAGGCGGCGGATGCCCTCGCCCAGCATGACCCGCGGTTGCCACCCGAGGGCCCGGCGGGACTCCTCGATTATGGCCGAAGCGTGCCGGACGTCACCGTCTCGAAACTTGCCGACGATCTGCGGGTCGGGTGCCGCGTAGTGCCTCGCGACGGTCTGGGCGAGGTGCAGGACGGTGCTGGCCTGACCCGACCCGATGTCATAGGGGTGTTGGGCGACCGGCAGGTCCGACGTGGCCCGGATGACAGCATCAGAGACGTCGTCGATGTAGACGAAATCGCGCACGATCTGGCCGTCCTCGTATACGGGAATCACCTCGCCGGCCTTCGCCCGCTGCGCGAAGAACGACACAATTCCCGTGTACGGGTTGGTCAGGGACTGTCCGGGACCGTAGACATTCTGCAGGCGGAACAGGACCGGCTTGACATTCATGGCCAGACACCACGACCGCAGGATGTGCTCCTGCGCGAGCTTGGTCGAGCCGTACACGCTCGTGGGTGCGGGGACGACGTTGCTCGAGTCGAACGGGGTGGGAGTCAACCCGGGGAAGTCCCAGATTCCGGCGTCCAACATGGCTCGTGACCGTTGCCCTGGATAGGTCAGGCGGCCATCAGAGTCTCGCCACGCACCCTCGCCGTACACGGCGCGGCTGGAGGTCAGGATGATCTGCTCGGGCAGCGCGTGGTGACGTACCAGTGCATCGAGCAGTTGCGTCGTCCCAACGACGTTCACCGCCGCGTGCCGGGTCGCCTCGGTGAGGGACTGACCGGTGCCCGTCTCCGCCGCGAGATGAATGACCGCGTCTGGACGGACATCGCTCAAGACCGTGTCCCAATCCTCGGCCCGGGTGACATCGCCTCGCACGAACTCGACTGCTGGGTGCAGGTCCCGCGGACGGACGGGATGGGGGTGCACCTGAGGGTGCAGGTTGTCCAGGACGACGACCCGGTCGAAACGGTCGGTCAGACCAGGCGACAGCGCGCAGCCGATGAAACCGGCACCGCCGGTGACGAGGCAGGTACCGGTCACGAGGAACCACCTTTCGGACAGCCCGGTGGCTGCGACCTGGAATCGTAACGTGCCGACCCGAAGTTGTCGGCGTTTCAGCTGTGCGGCGGGGGCAACACCGTGAACTGCAGGCCCCTCGCCTTCAATTGCGGAAGAACGGTCTGCAGCGCGGTGTAGGTCTGTGAACGATCACCACCGCCGTCGTGGCACAGCAGCACGTCGCCGGGCCTGGCCGCCAACATGCGCGCGATGATCTGTTCCGGGCCGGGGCGCGACCAGTCGCGCGGGTCGACGTCCCAGTCGATTGCGGTGAGCTTGTCGGCAGCGAGCTGGC
Source organism: Actinomycetota bacterium (assembly GCA_030775705.1). GTDB lineage: Bacteria > Actinomycetota > Actinomycetes > Mycobacteriales > Jatrophihabitantaceae > JALYIS01. The sequence continues at coordinate 484 of JALYIS010000296.1, read as the reverse complement.
GCAGCAGCTTCGCCGACCAGTTTCCCCCGGGAGAGCGGAACTGGAACGGCGTCACACCCGCCGCAGCGACGATGGCGTCCTGGGCGTCCACGATCTGAGCGCGCACCGACGCATCGGACAGCGCGGTGAGCTTGGGCGGATGGCTGAACGTGTGGTTCGCCAGGAGGTGCCCCTCGCTCGCGGCGGCGCGCGCCAGGGTGGGATGCGCGCGCGCCGAACGGCCGATGAGACAGAAGGTGGCTCGGACGTGGTACCGCGCGAGGAGCGCGAGAATCTTCGGCGTCCAGTGCGGATCGGGGCCGTCGTCGATCGTCAACATGACGGCGTCGTGCGGGAACGGCGCGGTACCGGGGGTGCGCGCTGCGAATTGCGTGAGCGTGTACACCGGAAGCATGGACGCTGGGATCGCCCCGAACGACGGCGGCGCGAACCTGCGCGGCCCCAACAGCACCGGATCGGACTCGGCGATCGGCGGCGTCGCGCC
>JALYIS010000295.1 GCA_030775705.1 Actinomycetota bacterium | reverse complement strand
CGCCCGGTTCGGCGCCGCAGGAGCCTGGGCGCATCGACAGGCAGGTGGCCGGGACGACAGGCCGGTCGCGGCGCGCCGCCCGCCTGTCGAGTTCGCCGTCACCCTCGATCTCGAGCCTGCTGTCGATCGGATCGACACGGTCGCGTTCAGTGCCCGCGGCATGGCCGAGCAGTTCGTCCTCGACCTCGCAGCACACGGACTGGCCTGTACGTGCTTGGAGCTGCAGGCCGTGAGCGAGAACGGCGAGGAGACGGTGCGTCGCTGGCGCCACACCGGCGTGCTGTCGACGGTCGACGTCCTGGACCGGATCCGCTGGCAGCTGGAGGGGTGGTTGTCGCGTGCTGGGGGCCCTACCGGCGGTATCGCACGGTTGCGGCTCATACCCATCGAAGCAGTCCCCACCGGCGCGCACCAACAGGCGTTGTGGGGCGGTTCGGGGGCCGAGGACGAACGGGCCCACCGCGCGCTTGCCCGGGTGCAGACCCTGCTCGGACACGGCTCGGTGCTGACACCGGTCCTCAACGGCGGACGCGATCCCGGACAGCGCACCACGCTGGTGCCGTGGGGTGACGAACCCGTGCCGCTGCGTTCGCCCGAGCAGCCGTGGCCAGGCCAGTTGCCGGCCCCGGCACCTTCAGTGCTGCTCGACCCCCCACAACCTGCCCAGGTCCTCGATAGCACCGGGCACAGCGTGGTGGTCACCGAACGCGGCGCGGTGCCCCATCCCCCGGCCCGGTTCGCACTGGGCAGTGAGCGCCCGGTCGCCGTCTCATCCTGGGCGGGGCCGTGGCCGGTGGACGAGCGATGGTGGCAGCCGGACTCGGCCCGACAGGTGGTGAGATGTCAGCTGGTCGACGTCCGCGGACGGGCGTACCTGGTCAGCTGTACCGTTCCGCAGGCGCGCTGGCAGGTCGAGGCCATCTACGACTGACCGTGCTCGATGGCAGCCCTCAGCGAGCGGCCGTGACCCTGCGAGCCTGCGACGCGGTCATCGGCGTCTCGACGAGCTGCTCGGCGAGATGGTGCGCGCCGGCAGGACGAAGGCCCGCCACCAACAGCTCGAGGTGCCGTCGCCACGCGTTGGGTGCCGCGACGCCGACCGTGTCGACGATGGCGCTCACTGACCACAGCACCAGCGAGATGTCACTCGCGGTGATCTCAGGTCGTATCCGTCGATGCGTCTGCGCATCGCGCAGTAGCAGCGGCACGGGGCCGCCGTGCGCTTGCATGGCGATTGAGTCGCGGATCACTGCGCTACCTCACACCGGGGGGTCACCCCGCGAGGTGGGCCGCGACGGTCGCCGAAAGCTCCCAGGCGGCCTGTACGTCAGCCTTAACGGGGGCGCCGATCACGGTCACCGGGTCGTGCACGCGTGCCCAGCCGAGGCCCGTGGCGATCGCCTCGACCCCTCGGATAGCGCCGCCAGTGTCGTTGTTGCCGTGGACGCACAGGCCGTAGGGTGCCCCGGTCTTCGCGGTCTGCGTGGGGTAGTACACGTTGTCGAAGAACAGCTTCAGGGCACCGGACATGTAGCCGATGTTCGCTGGCGTCAGCAGCACGAAGCCATCCGCGCCCAGGACGTCGAGCGCCGTGGCGGCAAGCGCGGGACGTTCATGCACCTGTACCCCCTCGATACCGTCCGCGTGGGCGCCGTCGAGCAACGCCTCCAGCAGCGTCGCCACCGATGGGGAGGTGGTGTGATGCACAACCAGCAGCGTGGGCACCTCGACACGCTACGTCGAAACCTCTCCATTGCCTTTGCAGGAGCACCCCGGGCATGCGCTCAGGTCGAGGTGATGGAGTCGCCGACGACCTTGACGGGAATGGGCGCAAGCGGTCTGCGCGCCGGCCCGCTGATCACGGCGCCGGTGAATGCGTCGTACACCGACCCATGGCAGGGGCACTGGAATTGCTTGCCTGCTGGACTCACCGGGCAGCCCTGATGGGTGCACACCGCCGAGAAGGCGACGACCGCGCCCGCCGAGGGCTGGGCCACCACGACTGGTCCACCGTCCAACAGTGACGACGAGGAGGCCGATCCACCGACCGGTACCTGGGCGAGCTTTGCCAGCGCCACCGGCCCACCGGCGCCGGTCGTGCTGGTTCCCCCGGCCCCGTTCGCCAGGCTGGTGCCCGTCGGGGAGCGACTGCACCCGGCCAGCGACACGATTGCGACGCCTATGCCGAGCGAAGCACCGCGCAGCGCCGTCCGACGACTGACGTCGACCATGTCCCCGGACCTCCGTTCGCTGCCCAGTCCAGGTATACGGCCTGGACCTGAGAGGAGTTCATGTGACGGGCCGGGTGCTCGACTCGCGCGCGGAGGCCGATGGTCAGGGTGTCCAGACGACCGCGAACGGGACCGAGCGGCGACTCACTCCGTCGTCGTCGAGGAACACCTCGAGCGAGTGGCGACCCGCCTTGGAAGCCTTGAACGGCACGAATAGCACCACCGGGACCACGATGGGCTGGCCAGGATGCAGGTCGCTGGGCTTGGGCCACTTCACCAGCAGCTCGGTACCGTAGCTCGTCGCGCCTCCAGGCGTGCGGACGTAGATGCGCACCAGTACGGATTCGATGTCGTCGCTGGGCTCGTCCGCCAGGACCAGCGCGAGGTTCACGACGAGCTCTTGCGGCAACGTTGCTGTGGTGAGCCACGCCCACGCGCCCCCGCTCACGTACAGCTTGTCGCCCTCGATTTCAGCGTGGTTGGCGACGAGAGCGGAGAGGACGTCCATATCTGGAGGTTCTCAGATCGGTCGTCTGCGGACCAATCCGGGTCGGCGACGTTCGGCAGCGCCACACCAGCTGACGAACCAGCCAGCGAGCGGGCACCTCCTCTAGTATTCGTACGCATATTCGATACAGTGCCATGATGGGATGGCAGAACCCCCCGATCCCGTGGGGCGAACTCGAGCGGCGACTGTCAGGACGCCCCGCGCCCGCTCCCACACGTGGAGCACGTCCGGCCGGTGACGGTGGCGATTCGCCTGCCTGGTCGCGCAAACGGGCTGCCTACGAGCCCAGCGGCGCGGCGAGGCCAGCGACGGTCGCCCCGGTCGGATTCGCCGAGCTGCATGCGCATTCTTCGTTCAGCTTCCTCGACGGAGCCAGCTCGCCGGAGGAGATGGCCGAAGAAGCGGTCCGCCTCGGCCTCACCGGCCTCACGCTGACCGATCACGACGGGATGTACGGAATCGTCCGGTTCGCCGAAGCCGCCGGGGCGCTGGGGCTGCCTACCTCGTTCGGGGCGGAACTCTCCCTGGACGTCGCCATGCCGAGGACCCAGACCGATCGGATGGTCGCGGCGCGAGTCGGAACTCCAGATCCACCTGGCACTCACCTGCTGGCGCTGGCCCGCGACCCCACGGGCTACGCGAGCCTGTGCCGCGTCATCAGCAAGGCACACCTTCGCGGCGGAGCGAAGGGCCGGCCGGTGTACGACATAGATGAGATCACCGCCGCCGCCGACGGGCACTGGCTCGTGCTCACCGGGTGCCGCAAGGGCGCTGTGCGCAAAGCGCTCGAACCCGTCCCGGGCTCGTTCGCCCTCGACCCGGCCCGGCACGCACTGGCCGACCTCGTAGACCGGTTCGGCCGGGACAATGTCGCTGTCGAGCTCACCTACGAACTCGATCCACTTGCCGACGAGCGCTATGAGGCGCTCGTGCTGTTGGCCGACGAGGCCGGCCTGTCGTTGGTCGCCACCACCGCCGCGCACTATCACGCACCGCCGCGCCGGCCGCTCGCCACTGCCTTGGCGGCCGTGCGCGCGCGCAGCACGCTGGACGAGATCGACGGTTGGTTGCCAGCGTGGGCCGGGCAGCATCTGCGTTCGGGCGCCGAGATGTCGCAACGGTTCACGCGGTGGCCCGGGGCGGTCGAGAATGCGAACCGTCTGGGCAAAGAATTGTCATTCCCGTTGGAGCTGATCGCGCCGGACCTGCCTCCCTTCCCGTGCCCTGCGGGCCATACAGAAATGAGTTATCTGCGTCACCTCACCTATCAAGGCGCCGCGGAGCGATTCGGCGGGCGCCCCCACGAGGACAAGGCCTACCGCCAGATCGAACACGAACTCGCGATCATCGAAGAGCTGCACTTCCCCGGCTATTTCCTGGTCGTGTGGGACATCGCCCGGTTCTGTCGCGAGCAGCGCATCCTGTGCCAAGGACGAGGCTCTGCCGCCAACTCGGCGGTCTGCTACGCACTCAAGATCACCGCGGTCGACGCCGTCCTCTACGACCTGATGTTCGAGCGATTTCTCGCTCCCGAGCGCGGCGAGCCACCCGACATCGACATAGACATCGAGTCCGACCGGCGTGAGGAGGCGATCCAGTACGTCTATGAGTTGCACGGCCGTGAGCATGCGGCACAGGTCGCCAATGTCATTACCTACCGGCCTAAATCGGCTGTGCGCGATATCGCGAAGGCCCTCGGTTACTCCGCCGGGCAGCAGGATGCCTGGAGCAAGGAGATCGAGATGGGTTACTACTGGACGCCGGACCTGTTCAGTGCTGAGTCCACTCCCGGCATGGATGCGGATGCGCCAATGGACGGACAGCCACCGCGCGCGGTGGTCGAACTGGCGGCGCAATTGCAGAACACCCCCCGACATCTAGGCATCCATTCGGGCGGCATGGTGATGTGTGATCGTCCGGTGATCGAGGTCTGCCCGGTCGAGTGGGGACGGATGCCGGGGCGGACCGTGCTGCAGTGGGACAAGGACGACTGCGCCGAGGCGGGGCTGGTCAAGTTCGACTTGCTCGGGCTGGGGATGCTGTCGGCACTGCAGTACTGCTTCGAGTTGATCGAGTCGTGGCATGGCATCCGGTATGACCTCGACTCGATCCCCAAGGAAGCCTCATGCGTCTACGACATGCTGTGCGCCGCGGACTCGATCGGGGTGTTTCAGGTCGAGTCACGGGCCCAGATGGCGACGCTGCCCAGGCTGAAGCCGCGCAACTTCTACGACCTCGCAGTCGAGATCGCCTTGATCCGACCCGGCCCGATCCAGGGCGACTCGGTGCATCCGTATATCCGAAGACGCAGCGGGCTCGAACCAATCACCTACCCGCACCGCCGGCTGGAAGGGCCGCTCAAGCGCACGCTCGGCATCCCGTTGTTTCAGGAGCAGCTGATGCAGCTCGCCGTCGCCGTCGCCGATTTCACTCCGTCGGAAGCCGATCAACTGCGTCGGGCGATGGGCTCCAAGCGGTCGCGAACGAGGATCGAGCAGATGCGCATCCGGCTGTACGACGGCATGGCCGCCAACGGCATCACGGGAAAGACCGCGGAGGAGATCTACGAGAAGATTCAGGCCTTTGCGGCATTCGGCTTCGCCGAAAGCCATTCAATCAGCTTCGCCCTTCTGGTCTATGCGTCATCGTGGTGCAAGCGGCACTACCCGGCAGCGTTCTGCGCGGCATTGCTGAATGCCCAACCCATGGGCTTCTACTCACCACAGTCGCTGGTGCACGATGCGAAGCGCCACGGCATCGAAGTCCGCAAGCCCTCTCTGGTCGCTTCGCTGGCCAACGCCAGTCTCGAGCCCGGAGACGCCCCGTCGCAGTGCGCGTGCGTGGATGCACCACAGCCCGCAGTTCGCCTGGGTCTGGGGAGCGTCCGCACGATCGGCACCACGCTGGCAGAACAGATCGTCCACGTACGCCGGCAGGACGGTCCCTATACCTCGATGGCGGACCTGGCTCGGCGAATCGGGTTGTCCGCGGATCAGATGGAGGCGCTGGCCACCGCTGGCGTGTTCGACTGTTTCGACACGCCTCGACGGGATGCCCTGTGGGCGGCCGGTGCCGCCGCTTCCGCACGACCCGGACAGCTCGACGTGGCAACCTTCGACGAGGCGAAGTCACCACCGATGCCGCCGCTGAGCCAGCCCGAGCAGCTGATCGCCGACCTGTGGGCCACTGGGGTCACCCCTGACCTCTACCCGACTGCGCTGATCCGCGATCGCCTGCGGGCACACGGGATCATCACCGCTGCGGAGCTTCGTGCCGTGCCGGACCGAACCCGGGTCACTGTGGGAGGGGTGGTGACTCATCGCCAGCGCCCAGCTACGGCACGCGGGGTGACCTTCCTCAATCTCGAGGACGAGACGGGAATGGTGAACGTCATCGTCGACGCAGTCGTGTGGTCGCGGCATCGTCGGGCCGCGCGGGAAGCGGGTGGACTGGTGATCCGAGGCATGCTCGAACGCACTGGAACAGTGATCAACGTCCTCGCCGAGCGCATCGAGCGGCTCAACCTAGGGCTGCGCACCACCTCGCGCGACTTTCGCTGAGCGCTCAGCCTTGAAGTCCGTCCCATGACCAGCGCGGGATCGCAAGCGCGGCCGGTACATCATCAGCAGAATCCGGATAGCGGGACATCGTCGTTGTCGTGGCCCACGTGAAGTAGTCGTGCAGCACCTGTCGCAGCTGCTGGTTCTCGACCAGTCCGACGTCTGTCAAGGCCTGGTCGAAGCAGACGACTGCGCGGCGGTCCATCTCGGCGTGCTCTCCCATGCCGCTGTGCATTCGCACGACTGAGCTCTCGTCGCCGAGAGTGTCGGAATAGGTGGAAGGACCGCCGAGTGACTCGGCCCAGTACGCGGCCAGTCGTTCGCCGTGTTGGGGATGGAAACCATGCCTGAACGCGTGGCTGACCACCTCGTCGGCCATGACCCGGCGATGCCACGCGGTAGCCAGCTGAAGAAGTCCGGCGTCGCCGCCGGCAGCCTCGTAGACGCTCTGCACCGCTCCACTGTGGCATACCGAATCGCCCAGGGCGGCGTCCATCGCCTAACCGTCAGCCGGGCGCAGTCACCATGAACGGACCATTGACCGGACTCGAGGCACCGATCCGAAACCCTTGGCACAAAACGACTTTGGCTGATGAATGGAGACCGTGCCGCCACGCGAATCGCAAGAACCACCATGACCGGAGGAGACCGCCGAGCGTCGACGGTGATCCGGCCGCCAGGCGTGTCGACGCGGCGAATGTGGGCTTCGTCGTCGTGGTGCGTACGGTACGTTCCCAGGCATGGCAGCAGCAGCCCGTGACCGGGCCGGACGCTATCCGCCGCTAGCCATCCGGGCACAACTGCGGTGGGCAGTGGTTAAGCCGATCGTGACTCAGTTGGCGCCCGCGCGAACCATCGAGGTCGGTGTCGGGCAAGGTGCGATGGGCGCCCGAATCGCGTCGATGAGCACCCAGTCCTACGTTGGTGTCGAGATCGACGCCCACTCCTATGAGCAGGCTGCGCGGCGCATCGAGCCGTTCGGCGGCGTAGTGCACAACGAGTGGCTCAGTGTGGTCGACCCCGACCCAGCTGACCTGCTCTGCGCGTTTGAGGTCCTGGAGCACATCGATGACGACGCCGCCGCACTCTCCGAGTGGCTGAGATACGTCAGGCCTGGAGGGCACCTCCTACTCTCAGTGCCAGCCCACCCGCATCGCTTTGGGCCGATGGATCACCACGCTGGGCACTTTCGGCGCTACGCCCCCGACGAGCTACGCAGGTTGGCTGAGTCGGCAGGCCTTGTCGAGGTCGACACACAGCTCTACGGTTCTCCACTCGGCTACGGTCTTGAGGCGGTGCGAAACCGCATCGATGCCCGCAAGCTTGCGAGCGTCGAGGGGACGTCGCCAGAGGAGCTCACGGCAGCCTCCGGACGAACGTTTCAGTTCAGTGAGCACTCCTGGAAGTCCGCAGTTGCGACCGCTGGCACGTTTCCGTTCACCTATCTTCAGCGAGTCTTCCCAGGAGGCGTCGGCCTCGTGATGTGCGCCACGAAGCCGCCTTCGACTTAGTTGGGTAGAACTCACAACGCCGCCGCTGCTTGAAGCAATGGACGGCAAGACCGGGCGGGCCAAGATCGGTCGTGCGGACCCCGCCTCCCGTGGCACGAAGACCGCCATCCTCTCCGCGGCCCGCGAGTACCTCACTGACCTTGGCTAACCGGGGCTTGCCTCGTGCCTTCGGGCTCACGCCCCCTGTCTGGTCAGAAGGGTGGTGCGGCCGGTAGGGGTGGTGGTGGTTCGGGGTCGGGTGTGGGT
>JALYIS010000294.1 GCA_030775705.1 Actinomycetota bacterium | reverse complement strand
CGCCCGCCCTGCGGACGCAGTCGCCGGTGTGCGCCGGCCGGCGCAGAGCCACCCGCGCCACCCCGCTGTCGGTGGCCTCCAGCGGGATGACGGCATCGGCACCGGCGGGCATCGGGGCGCCGGTCATGATCCGCATCGCCAGGCCTGGACCCATTCCCGACCGGGTCTTGGCGCCGGCCACGACATCGCCCACCACGGGCAGGATCGTCGGCCTCTCGGCCGAGGCGTCACGGGTGTCGACAGCCCGCACGGCGTAGCCGTCCATCGCCGAGTTGTCGAACCCCGGCAGCGGTACTTCGGTGGTGACGTTCTCGGCCAACAGCAGGCCCTGGGCATCGAGCAGGGTCAACTCGATCGGCTCGATGGTCCCGATGCCGTCGAGCACGAACCCCAGGTGCTCGTCGACCGTCCGCAGGCGGTCGTTGTCAGCCACTGATGGTTCTCCTCATCCTCGAATGCCGGGCGATCAGCCGAGCCCAGCCACATAGTCCCGCAGCCACGCCGAGAAGTCCGATCCGATCGCGGGGTGTCGGACCGAGAGCTCCACGACTGCCTTGACATAACCGAGCCGGTCGCCGGTGTCGTGGCGCCGGCCGCGGAAGACGACGCCGTGGACGGGCACGCCGCGCTGGGCAAGGCGTCTCATGGCGTCGGTGAGTTGGATCTCGCCACCCGAACCCGGATCGGTGGCTCGGAGCGCGTCGAAGATCTCCGGCGGCAACACGTAACGACCGATGATCGCCAGGGTGCTGGGAGCACGGTCAGGCGTCGGTTTCTCCACCAGATCGGCGATCGAGATCACGTCCGCGTCCAGGTCGGCGCCGTCGGCCGGCGCGACGCAGCCGTACTTGTCGATGTCAGCTCGCGCCACGTCGATGAGCCCGAGCACCACACCGCCGTACTCCGCGTAGACGTCCAACATGGGGCCGAGCAGGTCGTCGCGCTCGTCGATCAGATCATCGGGTAGCAGCACCGCGAGCGGCTCGCCGTCGGCGAAACGCTCCCCCTGGGCCACCGCGTCGCCCAGACCGCGTGGTTCGGTCTGCACCGTCTGATGGATACGCGCGAGCTCGCCGGGGCGACGGACGCTGGCCAGTCCGGCGAGGTCACCCTTCTCCTCGAGGAGCTTCTCCAGGACCGGGCTGGGCGCGAAGTAGTCGGCGATTGCGGCCTTGCCTTCGCTGACTACCAGCAGGACGTGGCCGAGCCCATGCGCGCTAGCCTCGGCTACCACGAACTCGAGCGCCGGCGTGCTGACCAGCGGCGCGAGCTCCTTGGGGACCGACTTGGTGAGCGGGAGGAACCGCGTTCCCCTGCCGGCCGCGGGGATGAGCGCCTTGCCGACCCGTGGCCTCGTCATCGTTGGAGACTATCCAGGACACAATGGCCAGGTGATCGGCGCCGACAAGCATGCCCTGCGGGCGCGATTCAACGCTGGACGTCTGGACCGCCCTGCGGAGCTGATCGAGGCTGCGCGCGCGGGCATCCGCTTGGCTGTGCTGCAACGGTGCCGCGAGGCGCGCTGGCACAGGATCGCGGCGTACGTGGCCCTGCGCAGCGAGCCGGGTTCACCCGAACTGCTCGACGCCTTGCGCGCCATGCAGGTACAGGTGCTCGTGCCCCTGATGTTGCCGGACCGGCACCTCGACTGGACCGAGTGGGGTGCCCCTGAGTCGGCAGGTCGCCCCGCCTCCCTTGGCGTCGACGCCATCGCCGAGGCCGACGCGATCATCGTGCCCGCGCTCGCCGTAGCCCGGGACGGCACGCGCCTGGGCAGGGGGGGCGGCTCCTACGACCGGGCCCTGGCCCGGGCCTCAGCAGTGCCGATCGCGGCCCTGCTCTACAGTGGCGAACTCGTCGCCGAGCTGCCCCGCGATCCGTGGGACGTGCCGGTTACTGCCATCGTGACCCCCGCCGGCTGGCTGGACCTGACTTGATCCAGCCGAGCACATCGCAGGAATACTGGGCTAAGCGAAACGCGTTAGCAGTCGTAAGCTTAGAGTGCCAATACGAGTAGCCCATGCCCCGGAGGACCGAACCGCATGCCCACCTACCAATACGCATGCACGAGTGCGCCGTGCGCCAATCGCTTCGAGTTGGTGCAGTCGTTCACCGACCCGTCGGCGTCCGCCTGCCCGGTGTGCGACGGGCCAGTGCGCAAGGTGTTCTCGGCCGTCGGCGTCGTTTTCAAGGGCTCGGGCTTCTATCGAAACGACAGCCGTAAGGAGACTTCGTCGTCCATCGGCTCCTCGACCACGGAATCCGATTCGTCAGCCAAGGACGCCTCCAGCAAGCAATCGCCCGGCAAGGAATCGACCGGCAAGGAGTCGACCGGCAAGGAGCCGACGGGATCGAGCAACGCGTCCTCGGGCAAGGAGTCTTCCGGTTCCAGCAAGGAATCGACAGGAAAGCAGGCGTCCGGCTCAGGTTCGTCCAGCTCAGGGTCCTCCACCTCCGGCTCTTCGAACTCCAGCGCGGCCGCCGCGCGGGCCTGAGCTAGGCGCTGCCCGCGCCGTTGCGCGGACCCTGGCCGTGCTTATGCGTTTCGCCCTAATATGTCGACCCGACAGGTCCGCCGCTCTGCGGGGTTCTACGGCCAACGGGAGACATAGTGATCAAGGGCTTCAGGGAATTCATCATGCGAGGCAACGTGATCGACCTCGCAGTCGCCGTCGTGATCGGCGGCGCATTCACGCTCGTAGTCACCGCCCTCGTCAAGGACCTGATCACCCCGATCATCGCCGCCCTATTCGGCAAACCGGATTTCAGTTCGCTGTCGTTCACGATCAACAAGAGTCAGTTCAAGTACGGGGACTTCCTCAACGCATTGATCAACTTCGTCCTGGTGGCCGCGGCGATCTACTTCTTCGTGATCGTTCCGGTCAAGAGACTCACCGAGATGCGTGAACGCCGCCGTGCCGCGGGCGAGGACGTCGCCGTCGAGAACAGCCCGAGCGACGAGGCACTCCTGCTCAGCGAGATCCGCGACATCCTGCGGGCCGAGCAGCTCAGCTGAGTCACTCGTGATGGGGCGGGCGTTCGCGCCGGTACCAGACCTCGTCGCGGCGCGAGTCACGCGGATCATCGCCCCAGCCCTCGTCGCTGTCATCGCCGCAGATGTCGGGCAGGACCGGGCCCTGGTCGACCGCGGGCGTAGCCGGGTCGGCGGAAGGCGCGGCGTGCTGCGGATCGGGTTCGGCGCTCACCCCACCAGTGTGCTGCCCACTCGCGACAGTGCTTTGATGGGGTCCACCACTCAAGCCCATGCCTGGAGGCACACGCCATGGC
>JALYIS010000293.1 GCA_030775705.1 Actinomycetota bacterium | reverse complement strand
CGACCGGCGTCAGCGAACTCGACCGCGTGCTCGGGGGCGGCTTGGTGCCGGGATCGGTGGTGCTGCTCGCGGGCGAGCCCGGCGTCGGCAAGTCCACGCTGCTGCTGGAGGTGGCCCACCGCTTCGCCGAAAGTTGCGAGACCGGCCTGCCCGCGCTGATCATCACCGGCGAGGAGTCCACCGCTCAGGTCAGGTTGCGTGCGCAGCGCGTAGGCGCCGCCCACCCCCACCTGTTCCTCGCCGCTGAGAACGACCTCGGCGCGATCCTCGGCCAACTCGACGCCGTCCAGCCCGGGCTGCTGGTGGTCGATTCCGTGCAGACGATCTCCACCGATACGTGTGACGGTGCAGCCGGCGGGGTGCCGCAGATCCGCGCCGTCGCCGCCGCCCTGATCGCGGTGGCCAAGGAGCGCGGCATCGCGACAGTTCTGGTCGGGCACGTCACCAAGGACGGAGCCATCGCCGGACCGCGGGTGCTCGAGCACCTCGTCGACGTGGTCCTGCACTTCGAGGGCGACCGGCACTCCTCGCTCCGGTTGATCCGGGCGACCAAGAACCGGTACGGCGCGGCAGACGAGGTCGGGTGTTTCGAGATGCGCGAAGACGGGATCGTCGGGCTGGCCGACCCCTCCGGACTCTTCCTCTCCGACCGCGCGGTTGCAGTGTCCGGGACCTGCGTGACGGTGACGTTGGAGGGCAAGCGCCCGCTCGTGACCGAGGTGCAGGCGTTGCTGAATCGCAGCGTCAGTGGCGGTTCGCCGAGGCGGGCAGTGAGCGACCTCGACGCGTCTCGGGTGGCAATGCTCATCGCCGTGATGACCAGGCACGGCGGCATCGTCCTCGGCGATTTCGAGGTCTACGCGGCCACGGTCGGCGGCATCGGCGCTCACGAGCCTGCGGTGGACCTGGCCATCCTGCTTGCCCTCTTCTCGGCTGCGAAGGGTGTGCCCATTCCGTCCACGGTGTGTGCCATCGGCGAGGTGTCGCTCTCCGGTGACGTCCGCCGGGTCGGCGGCCTGGACCGGCGACTTGCCGAGGCTGCACGTCTCGGGTTCAGCACCGCGCTCGTGCCGGGCAGTCACGCTGGCGAGACGTTGAGCCCGGCAGCCAGCCAAGGCATCAGCACAGTCGTGGTGGCCACCCTTGCCGAGGCGATCGCCGCCGCGGCGAACCTCAGCCGCAGCAACGAACATCGGCGCCGTCCGACGCTGCGTCCGGTATCCGGTGGGCGCTGACGCCTACACTGGTCGGACACCGAACGGGGACGGGACGGGGCAGGGCATGGCCACGACTGAGCGGGAGGACGCGCTGCGGAGCGTCCTGGCCACCGTCGCGCCCGGAACCGGGCTACGCGACGGTCTCGAGCGCATCCTGCGGGGCAACACCGGTGGGTTGATCGTGATCGGTTGGGACCGCGGGGTCGACACGCTCTGCACTGGAGGTTTCCCGCTCGACGTCGAGTTCTCCGCGACTCGGCTGCGCGAGCTCTGCAAGATGGACGGGGCCGTAGTCCTGACCGACGACGGCAACCGCATCCTGCGGGCGGCGACCCATCTGATGCCCGATCCCGCCATCCCCACCGAGGAGTCCGGCACCCGCCACCGCACTGCGCAACGCGTCGCACTGCAGACCGGTTACCCGGTGATCTCGGTGTCGCAGTCCATGCGCATCATCAGTCTTTACGTGCTCGACCGCCGCTACGTCCTGCAGAGCAGCGGTGAACTGCTCTCACGCGCGAACCAGGCCATCGCCACCCTCGAGCGCTACAAGTCCCGCCTGGACGAAGTTTCCAACGCACTGTCCGCCCTGGAGATCGAAGACCTCGCCACGGTCCGCGACGCGGCGATCGTGTCGCAGCGACTGGAGATGGTTGGGCGGATCGCGGACGAGGTGACCGGCCAGGTGGTCGAACTCGGCACGGACGGTCGCCTACTCGCCCTGCAGCTGGAAGAGCTGATGGCCGGAGTCGATGCCGACCGGGAGCTGATCGCTCGCGACTACGTCCCGAACGGGCGCAAGCCGCGCACGGCCGCCCAGGTCTTGGGGGAGCTCGCCGAACTCTCCGCAACGGATCTGCTCGATCTGACCCTGGTGGCGAAGGCCATGGGGCTGCCCGGCACCCCTGAGGCTCTCGACTCTGCCGTCAGCGCGCGCGGCCACCGGCTACTGGCCCGGGTGCCCCGCATGCCCGGAGCGATCCTGGACCGGGTGGTGGACCACTTCGGTGGGCTGCAGAAGCTGCTCGCCGCATCGGTCGAGGATCTGCAGGTGGTCGACGGCGTCGGCGAGTCCCGGGCACGAGCGGTGCGCGAAGCCATCTCGCGCCTTGCCGAGGTGTCCATCATCGATCGTTACTCGTAACCGGATCGGCAGCGGGACCGCGCGCCCGCCTCGGCGCTGCGCCTACTAGCCGATCGAGAACTGACCTGCAGTCCCGGTGTGCCCGGACAGGAACGCATAGAGGTTGTACGTGCCGGCGCCGACCCGCTGCCGGGTACCGGCGCAGCCAGGCTGCGAGGACAGGCCGGACCAGGCCACGCTCACCCGCACCGTCTGACCAGCGATCAGCGTGCGATCAGCACTACCGGGCTGGATCTCGCAGTCGTGACTGCCCCAGACCCGTGACTCGCCGTTGTACACCCGTAGCTCGACCTGGCTGTCCGCCAGATCCTGGACGCACGGCGTCGCGCCGATGTTCACCACCTGCATCAGTAACTGGGGACTGTCGCCGACGTTGTAGGACGTCTTGGCGGGTACCGCACTGACCTGCAGGTTCGCGGGCAAGCACCGCTGGGGGCCTGCGCTCACCGTCGCTTTGGCGGCCCCGCTGCCGGCGACCGACGCAGGCGTCCCGGTAGCCGCACCGGAGGTGCTCGGGCGTGCCGGCGGCGCTGACGTGTGCAAGGCAGCGTTCGAGGGCGTCGGCCCGACGCTCGGCCCGGAGGCGCTCGGCTTGCTGCCGCCTGGACGCAGCACCCAGACCGTCAGGCCGCCCAGCAGGAGCACGATAAACAGCAGCGCCAGCCGCCGTCGCCAGTAGACCGACGACGGTAGGGGGCCAGTGGGGTGCAACATTTGTCTTCCACGCTACCTACTGGGGCCCCGCCGACCCGGCAGGCTCGCGCGCGGTCCCGCGCAACGCCGTGCGAGGATTCGCCGGACATGACACCCGATCTGTGCTCTGCGCTCACCCGCTGGTACTGCGGCTGCGCGCGTGAATTGCCGTGGCGGGGCGCCGGCACGTCGCCCTGGGGGGTGCTCGTCAGCGAGTTCATGCTTCAGCAGACGCCGGTGAGTCGCGCACTGGCGGTCTACCTCGCCTGGATGCAGCGATGGCCGACGCCCGCAGCGCTGGCCTCGGCATCTACCGGCGATGCGGTGCGGATGTGGGGAAAGCTGGGTTACCCGCGCCGCGCCTTGCGGTTGCACGAGTGCGCCCGCCAGATCGTCGAGCGGTTCGATGGGGCCGTCCCGGACGACGTCGATCAGCTGCTCTCCCTCCCCGGGGTCGGTACCTACACTGCGCGTGCGGTGGCTACCTTTGCCTTCGGTCAGCGGCAAGCGGTCGTCGACACGAATGTGCGCCGGGTGGTCGCCCGAGCGGTGCACGGCCAAGGCGCGGCGGGCGGCGCGGCGGGCGGCGCCCCCACGACGCGCGAC
>JALYIS010000292.1 GCA_030775705.1 Actinomycetota bacterium | reverse complement strand
AGTGAAGGCAGCCCTCGACGGCGATGCAGGTCCGGTCCTCGCGACGCTGATCGCGGCGCGCCTGCGCGAGGTGCCCGACTTCCCGCAGCCGGGCATCGCATTTAAGGACATCACGAGATTGCTGGCTGACGCGGCCGCCTTCGCAGACGTGACGCGTGGGCTGGCGGCCTTCGGACGCGGTGTACAGCCCGTCGACCTGGTCGCCGGCGTCGAGGCCCGCGGGTTCCTGCTCGCGGGCGCGCTGGCACACGAACTCGGCTGCGGACTGGTCCCGGTGCGCAAGGCGGGCAAGTTGCCGCCGCCCACCCTGCGGCGTACCTACGCGCTCGAATACGGCACCGCGGAGATCGAGGTCCCGGTATCCGTGCTCGAGGGCAAGCGGGTGCTGCTCGTCGATGACGTGCTCGCCACCGGAGGAACCTTGCGGGCCGCGGCGGCCCTGGTCACCGAGGCCGGGGCGACGGTGGTGGGCTCGGCGGTGCTCCTCGAACTCGGATTCCTCGACGGACGGCGGTTACTCGCGGACGAGGCCCAGGTGCACGCGCTGTTGCGGGTCTGACCGAGCAGGGCTATCCGGTCCGCGCTGGCGGCGAACCCGCCGTAGACTTGGCAAGGCCACACTTCCGACACCAGGGAGTCGAGCTGACCACCGACGCCACCGCGACACCCGAGGCGCGCGCAGGGATCGAAGACGTTCCCTCGTCCGCCGCGATGGCGCCTGCCACTTCGGTGGCATCACCGGCAGCGGTGGCCGCCGCCTCAGCCGCGGCCGAGGGCGGGGCACACCGACGCCGTGTGCGTGACCGACTGGCCCGCCGGATGGTGGCCACCGGGCGGCCGTCGGCGGTCAAGCCGGTGCTGGAACCCTTGCTGGCGATCCACCGTGGCGCCCACCCCAAAGTGGACGCGCGGCTGCTGCAGCGCGGCTACGACATCGCCGATGAGTGCCACCGCGGTCAGTTGCGTAAGAGCGGGGATCCATACATCACGCACCCGCTCGCCGTGGCCGCGATTCTGGCGGAGCTGGGTATGGACACTACGACGCTGGTGGCGGCGTTACTCCACGACACCGTCGAGGACACCGGGCTCACGCTCGATGACATCACCGCTGAATTCGGCCCGGACGTGGCGCATCTGGTCGACGGCGTCACCAAGCTCGACAAGGTGAAGTTCGGGGACGCCGCCGAAGCCGAGACCATTCGCAAGATGGTCGTTGCCATGGCGCGCGACCCTCGAGTGCTGGTCATCAAACTCGCCGATCGACTGCACAACATGCGCACGCTGAGATTTCTGCCGCCCGCCAAGCAGGAGCGCAAGGCACGCGAGACGCTGGAGGTGCTGGCGCCCCTTGCCCACCGGCTAGGCATGAATACGGTCAAGTGGGAGCTGGAAGACCTGGCGTTCGCGACCCTGTATCCCAAGCGCTACGACGAGATCGTCCGGTTGGTTGCCGAGCGCGCCCCCTCGCGCGACACCTATCTGGCGGAGGTGATCGACCGGATCAACGCCGACCTGCGCGAAGGGAGCGTCAAAGCGGCGATCACCGGCCGGCCGAAGCACTACTACTCGATCTATCAGAAGATGATCGTCCGCGGTAGGGACTTCACCGACATCTACGACCTGGTCGGCATCCGGGTGCTGGTTGCCAGTGAGCGCGACTGCTACGCGACCCTGGGGGTCATCCACGCGAACTGGCAGCCCGTTCCGGGACGGTTCAAGGACTACATCGCGATGCCGAAGTTCAACATGTACCAGTCGCTGCACACGACAGTGATAGGACCGGGCGGCAAACCGGTCGAACTGCAGATCCGCACACAGGCGATGCACCGCACCGCTGAGTACGGGATCGCGGCACACTGGAAGTACAAGGAACTCAAGGACAAGGACTCCGCGGCTGAGCCGTCCGCCGTGTCCGACGAGATGGGCTGGCTGCGCCAGCTCCTCGACTGGCAACGCGAGGCGCAGGAACCTGAGGAGTTCCTTGACTCGTTGCGCTATGACCTTGGCGCGAGCGAGGTCTACGTGTTCACGCCGAAGGGGGACGTGGTCGCACTGCCGACCGCCTCGACGCCAGTGGATTTCGCCTACGCGGTGCACACCGAGGTCGGGCATCGGTGTATCGGTGCCAGGGTGAACGGCAAGCTGGTCGCTCTGGAGTCTCCGCTGGATAACGGTGACACCGTCGAGGTCTTCACCTCCAAGGCGGAGAACGCCGGGCCGTCAAGGGATTGGCTGGTCTTCGTCAAGTCGCCCAGAGCACGCACCAAGATTCGCCAGTGGTTCGCCAAGGAGCGCCGCGAGGACGCGATCGACGCGGGTAAGACAGCGTTGTCCAAGGCAATGCGCAAGGCAGCTCTGCCGATGCAGCGGCTGCTCGGTGGAGATCAGTTGCTGACCCTGGCTCGCGAGATGCACCTCGTCGACATCGCCGCCCTATATGCCGCGATCGGCGAGGGGCATGTCTCCGCGCAGTCGGTCGTACAGAAATTGGTGACCCAACTCGGCGGTACCGAGGGGTCGATGGAGGATATCGCCGAGGCGACGATGCCCGTCCTGCTCGCGCCGTCGCCGCCCAGCCACCGGCCGACCGGCGATGCGGGCGTTGAAGTGAAGGGTGTCACCGACGTCTGGGTCAAGCTCGCCCGATGCTGCACGCCGGTGCCGGGCGATGAGATCCTCGGGTTCGTCACCCGCGGCGGCGGCGTTTCGGTGCACCGACGCGCGTGCACCAACGCGTCATCGCTGCTGGATCAGAGTGAACGCCTGGTGGAGGTCGAGTGGGCGCCGTCGGCGGACTCGACCTTTGTCGTCTCGATCCAGGTCGAGGCGTTCGACCGGCACCGGCTCCTCTCCGACGTCACCCGTGTCCTGTCAGACGAACGGGTCAGCATCCTCTCCGCGACGGTCAGCACGAACCGGGACCGCGTCGCGGTCAGCAAGTTCACCTTCGAGATGGCCGAAGCCAAGCACCTCGGGCACCTATTGCGAGCAATTCGCGGGGTCGACGGCGTCTACGACGTGTATCGGGTGCACGCGGCGAATTGAGCTGAGCCGGGCCAGGTCAACTCGTGCCGACGACCTTCACCGACGTGAACGTCAGCGACAGCTTGGGGGCCCCTCCGCCGGCGGAGCTGGCGCCGTTGTTTCCGCCGGTCGCCACCGCCTGCAGGATGTTGAGACCCTTGGTGACATGCCCGAACACCGTGTAGCTCTTACCCAGTCCGGCGTTGCTGTCCTTGGTGACGAAGAAGAACTGACTGCTACCGGTGTGGGGCTGACCGGTGTTCGCCATCGCGATGGCGCCCGCTGCGTAGTTGGCCTTCGCCAGATTCTCGTCGGGAACCGTGTACGTGGGACCACCGGCGGTGCTGGTCCCGCCGGACCCACACTGGACGACGAACAGACCTGAATTCACCACCCGGGGACACGGGGTGTTGTCGTAGAACTTCTTCTGAATCAGGTAGGCGATGCTCTGCACGGTGCACGGCGCCGTCTTCGCATCCAAGCTTGCCTCGATCAGGCCCCGGTTGGTCTGGAAGTCGACAGTGAGGTCCTTGCTCGGCGTCGGCGTGGAATCCGGCGGCACGCCGACATCCTTGAGGCTGGGGTTCGCCGCGGGATTCGTGGTGGTGTACCCGCACGGGCCGGGTGTCTTCTGGGCCACGAATGTCGATGTGGGGGTGGGTGCAGGCGTCGATGTCGCAGCGCTCGACGCGGCCGCCGTAGGGTGTTTCTTGCTGTCGCTGCCCACCGCCACGACGAAGACCACGACCACCACGATGAGCACGAGCGTGCCCACGATCGAGGCGATCAGGGTGAACTTCCGGCGGGCCTGCTCGCGCTCCTGCCGGCGCTGGAGTTGGCGCTCGAGGTGTCGGCGGGCCGCCTCGCGGCGCTGCTTGTTCGTCGGCACGGAACAGACCTCCAACTGTGGTGCATCGATGTCGCTACAAAGTTCACGGCAGTCTACGGATCCCTACCTCAGGGCCAGCAATGAGAAGGGGTCAGCAGCGCCTCGGTAGGCTGAATCGTCCCCTACCCCCAACCGCAGGAGAGCCAGGGCGTGCTCATCACGGGCTTCCCGTCAGACGCGACGGCCACGAACTGCTGGGTGGTCGCAGCAGGGCCTGGCGAACAGTGCGTCGTCATCGACCCGGGAATCGGGGTGCTCGAGCGCCTCGACGGGGTCATCGCCGAACACCACTTGCATCCGGTCGCCGTGTTGCTGACCCACGGGCACTTCGACCACACGTTCTCCGTGCTGCCGGTATGTCAGGCGCGGGGCGTGCCCGCCTATATCCACCCTGCCGACCGCGCCCAGCTGGCAGACCCCTGGTCGGGTGTCGGCATGCCGGTCGGAACGCCACTGTTCGGCAGTCTCACCTTCGCCGAGCCCGACGATGTGCGGGTGCTCGGCGACGACGTCACGGTGTCGATCGCCGGGCTCGATTTTGGTGTCCGTCACGCGCCGGGCCATAGCGCGGGATCGGTGACGTTCGGGCTCGCGTCCACGCAAGAGCGTTTCCTCTTCTCCGGTGACGTCCTGTTCGCCGGTTCGGTGGGACGTGTCGACCTGCCGGGAGGTTCAATGCAGGACATGCTGCGCTCGCTGCGCGAAGTGATCCTGCCCTTGGACGACGCCACCCAGGTTCTGCCGGGACACGGACCGGCCACAACGATCGCCCAGGAACGCGCCACCAATCCGTACCTGATGGAGCTGGCGGAGCGGGCCTGACGTGACGTCCTCCCTCTCGGGCTTCCCCGAGTTGCTTCCGGCACAGCGCATGGTCGAGCTGGCCGTGCTCGACCAGCTGCGCGCCACCTTCGAGTTGCACGGCTTCTGTTCGATCGAGACGCGGGCCGCCGAGCCGCTGGACTCGCTGCTGCGAAAGGGCGAGATCGACAAGGAGGTGTATGTCCTGCGCAGGCTGCTTGGCGACGAGCAGTCCGGTGACAGTGGGTTGGGCCTGCACTTCGATCTGACCGTGCCGTTCGCCCGCTATGTCCTCGAGCGCGCCGGCCACCTCGATTTCCCGTTCCGGCGGTACCAGATCCAGAAGGTCTGGCGCGGTGAGCGGCCGCAGGAGGGTCGTTACCGCGAGTTCACCCAGGCCGACATCGACGTCGTCTCGCGCGACACGCTGTCCTTGCACCATGACGTCGAGGTGGCTCAGGTGATGGCTGAAGCCCTCGCCGCGATCGACTTCGTCCCCCCGCTGCGCCTGCAGGTGAGCAATCGCAAGATCGTCGAAGGGTTCGCGCGCGGTCTCGCAGCGCCCGACGTCTTGGCCGTCATGCGCGCGATCGATCGGCTGGACAAGCTGCCAGGCGACGTCGTGCACTCCCAGCTGGTGACCGGCGCCGGACTAGACGATGAGCAGGCGCGCCTGTGTCTGGCACTCGCCGCGATCCGCACGAGCGACATCTCCTTCACCGCGCGCGTCGAGGCCCTAGGGGTCCACCACCCGATGCTCGAGGAGGGCCTCACCGAATTGACGGCAGTGATCGAAGGTTGCGAGGGCTTGGCCAGTGAGCGGGTCTCGGTACAGGCTGACCTACGAATCGCCCGCGGACTGGACTACTACACCGGAACGGTGTTCGAAACACGGATGGCCGGATTCGATCAGCTGGGTTCGATCTGCTCCGGCGGCCGTTACGACTCGCTCGCAAGCGACGGCCGGGTCACCTATCCGGGCGTCGGCATCTCACTAGGGGTTACCCGGCTGCTCACCCCACTCTTTCAGCGCGGCCTGGTGACCGCATCGCGGCCGGTCCCGTCGGTCGTCTTCGTCGCATTGCCCGGCGATGAGCGGCGTGCCGAGAGCTCGCGGGTCGCCCGGCTGTTGCGGAGCAGGGGAATCGCCTGCGAGGTGTCGGCGTCCGCCGCCAAGTACGGCAAGCAGATTCGCAGTGCGGAGCGCCGCGGCATCCCATTTGTATGGTTCCCCCGCGACGGCAGTCACGAGGTGAAGGACATCCGCAGCGGTGAGCAATGGGTCGCTGACCCGGCAACCTGGAATCCGCCGTCCGCGGACCTTCGTCCGCAAATGATCGTCGAAAGTGAGTTGTCGTGATCCGCACCCACCAGGCCGGAACGTTACGCGCGTCCCAGGCGGGTCACACCGTCCGTCTGGCGGGCTGGGTGGCGACCCGCCGCGACCACGGGGGGGTCACCTTCATCGATCTGCGCGACGCCTCGGGCACCGTGCAGGTGGTGCTGCGTGAGGCGGACGTGGCGCACGAATTGCGAAACGAGTGGGTGGTCGCGATCACCGGCGAGGTGAGGCTGCGCCCTGACGGGAACGTCAATCCGGCGATACCGACCGGTGAGGTCGAGGTCGTGGCGGCGCACCTCGCGGTTCTGAACGAGGCGGCGCCCTTGCCGTTCCAGGTCGACGAGCACACGGAGGTGGGCGAGGAGACACGACTGAAGTACCGCTATCTGGACCTTCGCCGCCCGGGCCCGGGTGCCGCGCTGCGGCTGCGCAGCAGAGTCAACCGGGCGGCGCGCGAGGTTCTCTATCGCCACGACTTCGTAGAAATCGAAACGCCGACGCTGACCAGGTCGACCCCCGAGGGTGCCAGGGACTTCCTGGTACCCGCCCGGCTGCGCCCGGGCGCCTGGTACGCGCTGCCGCAGTCGCCGCAGCTGTTCAAGCAGCTGCTCATGGTCGCGGGCATGGAGCGGTACTTCCAGATCGCACGCTGCTACCGCGATGAGGACTTTCGCTCCGATCGCCAGCCGGAGTTCACCCAGCTCGACATCGAAATGAGTTTCGTCGAGCAGGACGACGTGCTGGCCGTCGCCGAGGACGTGCTCGGGGCCTTATGGCGACTGGTGGGCCACGAGGTGGCCACGCCGATCCCACGGATGACCTATGCCGAGGCGATGCGCCGATACGGATCTGACAAGCCGGATCTGCGCTTCGGCCTTGAGCTGGTCGAGTGCACCGATTACTTCGCCGATACGCCGTTCAGGGTCTTCCAGGCGCCATACGTTGGTGCCGTCGTGATGCCGGGTGGCGCTGTGCAGCCCCGCAAGCAGCTCGACTCCTGGCAGGACTGGGCCAGACAACGCGGCGCGAGGGGCCTCGCCTACGTTCTGGTCGGCGCCGACGGCGAGCTCGGCGGCCCAGTGGCGAAGAACCTCTCCGAGGCCGAGCGTGCCGGCCTGGCGGCCCGCACCGGCGCGGCGGCGGGGGATTGCGTATTCTTCGCCGCCGGTGCGGCGAAGACATCTCGCGCCCTGCTGGGGGCCGCGCGGCTGGAGATCGCTCGCCGGGCCGGCCTCATCGACGAATCACGCTGGTCGTTCGTGTGGATCGTGGACGCGCCGCTGTTCGAACCGTCCAGCGACGCGGAGGCCTCCGGGGACGTCGCCGTCGGCTCCGGGGCCTGGACCGCCGTGCACCACGCGTTCACCTCACCCAAACCGGAGTCGATGGACTCGTTCGACACGGATCCGGCGTCGGCGCAGGCCTACGCCTACGACATCGTCTGCAACGGAAACGAGATCGGCGGCGGGTCGATCCGTATCCACCGTCGCGACGTCCAGGAGCGTGTCTTCGCGGTCATGGGCCTGCCTGAGGCGCAGGCTCGTGAGAAGTTTGGCTTCCTGCTCGACGCATTCAGCTACGGAGCACCCCCTCACGGAGGGATCGCGTTCGGCTGGGACCGCATCTGCGCACTGCTGTCGGGAACCGACTCGATTCGCGAGGTGATCGCGTTTCCGAAGACCGGCGGTGGGTTCGATCCGCTCACCGGGGCGCCCGCACAGATCACCGCGCAGCAGCGCAGCGAAGCCGGCATCGACGCCCAGCCCGAGAACGACGAGCAGCCCGAGAACTCGGACAGCTGAAGGATCCGACGCGACCGCCAGCCATGGCTGTGGCGCCTGCTCCTACCCTTGAGGCCGTGACCCTGTTCGAACCCGAGGAAGCGGTGCCACCGGACGCGGTTTTCCAGGCGGGTGCCCCGCTGGCGACGCGGATGCGTCCACGCACTTTGGACGAGGTAGTCGGGCAGGGCCATTTGTTGGCACCGGGGTCGCCGCTGCGCCGCCTCGTCGAAGGCGACGCACCGATGTCGCTCATCCTGTTCGGGCCACCTGGCTCCGGCAAGACCACCCTCGCGCTGATCGTCTCTTCGGCGACCAACCGGAGATTCGCACAGCTGTCCGCGCTCAATGCGGGGGTCAAGGACGTGCGAACCGTCATCGACGAGGCCAAACGCGAACTCGGTCGCTCAGGACGCCAGACGGTCCTGTTCATCGACGAGATCCATCGCTTCTCCAAGACCCAACAGGACTCCCTGCTGAACGCCGTCGAGGCGCGCCATGTGACGTTGGTCGCCGCGACCACGGAGAATCCATTCTTCTCCATCGTGGCGCCCTTGCTGTCGCGCAGCCTCCTGCTGAGCTTGCAGCCCCTCGATGACGCCGCCGTCGCCGCGCTCGTCGATCGGGCGCTGATCGACGAACGCGGCCTGGCGGGGACGGTGGCCCTCAGCAAGCAGGCGCGGACCCACCTCCTGCGAATGTCGGCCGGCGATGCCCGGCGGGCGCTCACCGCCCTCGAGGCAGCGGCTGGCACTGCCATCGCCCTTGCGGCCACCGCCGTCACCGCCACCAACACCGCAGCCACCGCGACCGATGACGGGACTCCGCTGATCGACCTGGAGATGCTGGCGCAGGCTGTGGACACCGCGGCGGTGAGATACGACCGTGACGGGGACCAGCATTACGACGTCACCAGCGCGTTCATCAAGTCACTTCGCGGGTCCGATGCCGACGCGGCCATCCACTACCTGGCCCGCATGATCGAGGCGGGCGAGGATCCGCGCTTCATCGCCCGGCGACTGGTGGTGCACGCGAGCGAGGACATCGGCCTGGCCGACCCGAGTGCCCTGCTGGCAGCAACCGCAGCCGCCCAGGCGGTGGCGCTCATCGGCATGCCCGAGGCGCGGATCAACCTGGCGCAAGCAACGATCCACCTGGCGCTGGCCCCCAAGTCGAATGCTGTCATCACGGCCATCGACGCGGCGTTGAGCGACGTCCGCGGCGGGCTGGCCGGGGCAGTGCCGCCACCGCTGCGTGACAGCCACTATGCCGGTGCGGCGAAGCTGGAGCACGGTCGCCGCTACCGCTATCCACACGACCTGCCAGAGGGCGTGGCCACCCAGCAGTATCCGCCGGACGAGTTGGTCGGCCGGGACTACTACCTGCCGACCCAGCATGGCGCGGAGCGACAACTCGGCGAGCGGGTTGCGAGGTTGCGTGAGGTCATCCGCGGCAACCCGTGACATGCCGTGGTCGGGGCAGGGCAGCGCCGCAGCGCGAGAGATGACGCGTGGTCACCCGGTAGGGTCGCACCGTTGGTACTGACCGTCGGCTCGCCTGAGGAGGCCCCGAAATGTCCGGAGGGGCTATCGCCGCGCTGATCGCGGCCATCGCATTTGTCGTACTCGTCCTGCTGCTTGCCGTGCCACTGCTCAAACTCGGCCGGGCCCTAGACGAGAGCACGCTCGCGATCCGTAAGACCCACGAGGGTGTGGCACCGCTGCTCACAGATGCCCAGAACACGATTACGGCCGTGAATGCCCAGCTGGAGCAGGTCGAGGGCATCTCGCAGAACGTGAATTCGATGACGACCAATGTCGCCGCGATGACCTCGATCGTGTCCAGCACGCTGGGCAGCCCGCTCATCAAGGCCGCGGCCTTCACCTACGGGGTGCGCAAGACCGTCAGCGAGCGCCGTGATGCCGACGCGGTCCGAGTCGCCCGGCGCGAGCGCCGCGCAAACCGCCGGAGCAAGCCGTGACCAGACGCCTGTTCTGGCTGGTCATGGGAATCACCATCGGTGCGCTCGTGGTGCGCAGGCTTTCCAAGATGGTTGCCAAGCTGACACCCAGCGGCATGGCGCAGGGTTTGTCGGCCAGCATCGCCGAGCTTGCGGAGTCGGTTAGCGGCTTCGCGGCCGATGTGCGCGCGTCGATGTCGGAACGAGAAGCGCAATTGCGCGCCGGCACCGGCCTCGACGGCACCCTCGGCAGAGTCGAGCAATGAGGACAGCAGAAATCCGGCAGCGCTTCCTCGGCCACTTCGAACGCAACGGTCACACCGTCGTCCCCAGTGCGCCGCTGCCCTTCGAGGACCCCAACCTGCTCTTCGTGAACGCCGGCATGGTGCAGTTCGTGCCGTACTTCATCGGTCAGCAGGATCCACCCTGGAGGCGCGCGACCAGCATCCAGAAGTGCGTCCGCACGCTCGACATTGACGAGGTGGGCAAGACCACGCGGCACGGCACGTTCTTCCAGATGAACGGCAACTTCAGCTTCGGCGACTACTTCAAGGACGTCGCCATCCGGTTGGCGTGGGACTTGTCGACATCGGCGATCGGGGACGGCGGCTTCGGCCTCGACGGTGAACGCATCTGGGCGACGGTCTACCTCGACGATGAGGAGGCCGTCGACCTGTGGCACCGCGACATCGGCCTGCCAATGGATCGCATCGTGCGCCGCGGCAAGGCGGACAACTTCTGGTCCATGGGCATACCGGGTCCCTGTGGGCCGTGCAGTGAGCTGTACTACGACCGTGGGCCCGACTACGGCGCCGAGGGTGGCCCAGCGGTCGATGAGGACCGCTACATGGAGTTCTGGAACCTCGTGTTCATGCAGAACGAGCGCGGTGCGGGCACAGGCAAAGATGATTGGTCGATTCTCGGCGAGTTGCCCAAGAAGAGCATCGATACCGGGATGGGCATGGAGCGCATGGCGACCCTCCTGCAGGGCGTCGACAATCTCTACGAGATCGACCAGACGCGCCCGGTGCTCGACCGCGCGGCACTGCTAACAGGCAAGGTGTACGGCGCCCGGTCCGGCCACGCAGCAACGGAGTCCCACCCTGATGACGTGCGGTTGCGGGTCATCGCCGACCATGTCCGCACCGGGCTGATGCTGATCGGCGACGGCGTGACGCCTGGGAACGAAGGTCGCGGCTATGTGCTTCGCAGGATCCTGCGCCGAGCGATTCGGGCGATGCGACTGCTGGGCTACGAGGCACCGGCCCTGCCGGAGCTGCTGCCGGTCGCGCGGGACTGCATGGCGCCGTCCTACCCGGAGCTGGCGACCGACTTCGAGCGCATCTCGACCTACGCCTACGCCGAGGAGGACGCCTTCCTCGGCACATTGCGGGCGGGAACGACAATCCTGGACCTCGCGGTCGCCGACACCAAGCGAGCCTCGAGCACCCAACTGTCCGGGGACAAGGCTTTCCAGCTGCATGACACCTACGGCTTCCCGATCGACCTCACTCTTGAGATGGCGGCTGAGCACGGCGTGTCCGTCGATGAGGCGGGCTTTCGTAGGTTGATGGCCCAACAGCGTGCCCGCGCCAAGGCCGATGCCCAGTCGAAGAAGACGTCACACACTGACCTGTCGGTATATCGAGCGGCGTTGGGAGCAGGCGCCGTTGAGTTCACCGGTTACCTCGAGGTCGCGCGGGAGGCCAGGGTCACCGCGATCATCGGCGGTGCTGGACTGCTCGCGGCCGCCAGCGAGGGCGACGAGGTCGAGGTGGTCCTCGACGCCACCCCCTTTTACGCCGAAGGTGGCGGTCAGCTGGCGGACTGGGGACGGATCAGTCTCAATGCCGCCGGACGCGAGGCCGACCTGGCGGTGCTCGACGTCCAGTCGCCGATCCCGGGACTTGTCTCTCACCGCGTCAGCGTGCTCTCGGGCGAGCTGAGGACGGGTGATCCCGTGCTGGCCCAGGTCGACACCAGCCGCCGGGCCGCCGTGTCGCGCAGCCACTCGGCGACCCATCTGCTGCACGCGGGACTGCGGCGTTCGCTGGGCGACACCGCCTCCCAGGCCGGATCACTCAATGCTCCCGGGCGCCTGCGTTTCGATTTCAAGACACCCGGCGCGGTTCCCGCATCGGTGTTGAACGAGTTGGAGGACGAGATCAACGAGGTCTTGCTTCGCGACCTCGAGGTGCGCTGGTTCGTCACAGACCAGGCCGAGGCGCGGCGAATCGGCGCCATTGCGATGTTCGGCGAGAAATACGGCGATCGGGTTCGGGTCGTGGAGATCGGAGACTATTCCCGCGAGCTGTGCGGGGGCACGCATGTCGCCCGCAGTTCGCTGATCGGCATGGTCAAACTTCTGGGCGAGGCCTCGATCGGCTCGGGTGTCCGGCGTGTCGAGGCGCTCGTCGGTATGGACGCCTTCCGCTTCCTCGCTCGCGAACACGTACTGGTGCACCAGCTCTCGGGGGAGTTCAAGGCGCAGCCGGAGGAGCTTCCCGAACGCATCTCGGGCGTCCTGGAGCGACTGCGGACGGCCGAACGTGAGCTCGAGAGGTTGCGGACCGCGGCCGTGACGCAGAGCGCGGCGGCCATCGCCGCCGCGGTCACCGAGCTCGACGGCGTGCAGTTCGTGGCCGCCCAGGCGGCTGACGGCATCGCCGCCAACGATCTGCGAGCCCTCGCGCTCGACATCCGCGCCCGGCTACGCGGCGGCGATCCAGCGGTTGTGCTGCTGGCGTCGGTGGCCGACGGCGGCGCTGTGACGTTCGTGGCGGGCGTGAACGATGCCGGGCAGGCGGCCGGTCTCTCAGCCGACGAGGTCATCAAGGCGTTCGCGCCTGTGGTGGGGGCACGCGGTGGCGGCAAGCGAGACGTCGCCCAGGGTGCCGGAGGAGACGCGATGAGACTGACCGAGGCGTTCGTGGCTGCTCGAGCGACGCTGCTACGATGACCGACGGGGTCTGGTTGGGTGTCGACGTGGGCACCGTGCGTGTCGGCGTCGCGCGCAGCGACCCGCACGGGATCCTGGCCACGCCGGTGGCGACGCTGGACCGCGATCCCCGGGGCCAGTCCGATATCGCCCTCCTCGCGGAAATGGTGCGCGAGCACGAGGCGGTCGGCATAGTTATCGGGCTGCCCAGAACCCTCGCCGATCGCGAAGGAACGGCCGCTCAGATGGCGCGGTCCTATGCGGAACTGGTGTCCGCGGCCGTGGCCCCCGTCCCGGTCCGATACGTTGACGAGCGGCTCACGACCGTGAGCGCGGAGCGTAAGCTCCAGCAGGGTGGCGTGCGGGGACGCGCCAGGCGCGCCGTGATCGATCAAGCGGCAGCCGTCGAGCTGTTGCAGCACTGGTTGGATTCTCCGACGCTTCGATAGCCGGGCCGCAGCAGTGAGCATGCGAGGTACCCGCGGGTTGGCACCGACCCGCCCACACGGGAAGGAGTTCTCAGGCGTGGCGCAAGGCGAGCCCGAGTCGCTGACCGATCAGGATCCGCACTCCCTTCTCTTCGGCCAGGATGACGACCTGGATCCCGCTGCGGATGAGCCCGCCCCGCGCGTATCGCATCATCGCCGTCACAGAAATGTCAGACGAAGCAGGCGCACGTTTGCCGCAATGACGACGGTGGTCCTCGTCATCCTCGTGGTGGTGGGCTACGTCGGGTATCAACGCTATGAAGCGCGCTATCACCCGCCCGACTATTCGGGTCAGGGAAGTGCGCCGGTGACGGTGCTGGTGCACTCCGGAGACGGCGCGGACGCCATCGGTGCCACCCTCCAGTCACAGGGCATCGTCAAGTCCAAGCGCGCATTCACCAACGTGGCTGCGAAGAACTCCAGTTCCTCCACGATCGCCGCCGGGGTCTACCGATTGCGTGCGGGGATGTCGGCCCAGGCCGCTCTCAATCTGTTGCTCGACCCGGCCTCGCGGCTGAGCAACACCACCGTCGTCTTCGAGGGAGCGACGGTGTTCGATGTCGTGGCGCCACTGGCCAAGTCGCTGAGCGTCAGCGTCGCCGCCGCGACCGCCGCGATCAAGAATGTCGGCGCGCTGAACCTGCCCAACGGCTACATGACGGGGTCATCGGCGCCCACCACGGTTGAGGGCTTCCTCTTCCCTGCGACGTACACCTTCGACGCCAGTACCAGCCCGACCGAGGCCCTGACCCAGATGATCACACAGTTCATCGACCAGGACCGCAGCCTCAACTTCGCCGCCGACGCACAGACGGCACATCTGACGCCGTACCAAGCATTGATCGTCGCCTCCATCGCGGAGAAGGAAGCGAAGATGGCCCCGGACTACCCGAAGGTCGCCAGGGTGATCCTGAACCGGATCGCTGCCGGGATGCCGCTGCAGATCGACGCGACCAGTGCCTATGCGGCCAAGCAACAGGGGCTGGACCCCACCAAGGTCATCTACGCGACAATCGTCTCGCCCTACAACACCTATACGCATCCGGGGCTGCCGCCGTCCCCAATTGCCAACCCCGGGACAGCTGCGATGACCGGCGCGGTGCACCCGGCTGCCGGTGACTGGCTGTACTACGTCAACGGGGACCAGGCGGGGGACCTGTCGTTCTTCCACAACGCGGCCGACTTCGAGACCGCGGTCGCGAAATGCCGGCAGAACAACTGGGGTTGTGGCTAGCTCGCCCCGCCGCGCGGCGGTCCTCGGACATCCGATCGCGCACTCACTGTCACCGACGCTGCACCGGGCCGCCTACGCGGCCCTCGGTCTGGATTGGCGCTACGAGGCCATCGAGTGCATGCCGTCCGAGCTCGCCGCCGTCCTGGCGGGCCGTGCGGACTGGGCCGGGTTCTCCTGCACCATGCCACTCAAGCATGCCGCGCTGCTCGAGGCGCATCAGGTCAGCGACACCGCGCGGGTGGTCGGTGCCGCCAACACACTGCTGCCGCTGGGCTCCGGGCGATGGCTCGCTGACAACACCGACGTCGCGGGGATTGTTGCCTCGCTTCGTGGCACCCACCACCGCGCCTGTGTGCTCGGCGCCGGCGGCACGGCACAGGCCGCCGTCCTCGCACTGGCGCAGATGGATGTCGCGGCGTGCACGGTGCTGGTGCGCGACGTCGCTCGGGCAGCGAGGATCGTGGCCACAGCAGAGCGGGCAGAGCTCAGCATCGAGGTGTCGACACTGGATCCGGCTTCTCCAGCACTGGCGGCCGACCTGGTGATCTCGACACTTCCGGCGTACGCCGCCGACCCCTTCGCGGTCCGAGTTTGGCGACCCGAGCAGACGGTGCTAGACGTCGTCTACCAGCCGTGGCCGACCGAGCTGGCCCAGTCGGTTGCGGCGGCAGGTGCGACGGTCGTGAGCGGAGCACTGATGCTGCTGCACCAGGCGGCCGTCCAGGTGGAGCTGATGACCGGTCGAGCGGCGCCCGTCGCCGCGATGCGTGCGGCCCTCGCCCGCGAGGTCAGCGCGGGTCTGGGCTGATCGGAGCTCAGCCGGCCGGCAACTCGGCGGCGCAGGGCTCGAGTCTGATGACGATCGACTTCGAGGTAGGCGTGTTGCTCACCTCGGCGGTCGAGTCGAGGGGCACCAGAACGTTGGCTTCGGGAAAGTACGCTGCGGCGCAGCCTCGCGGTGTCGGGTAGTCGACCGCACGGAAGGCCCGCGCCCGGCGTTCGCCGTCGCTCCAGATGCTGACCAGGTCGACGAGATCCCCATCGCGCAGACCGAGATCACGCAGGTCGTCCGTATTGACGAACACCACGCGCCGCCCGCCTCGCACGCCGCGGTACCGATCGTCGAGCCCGTAGACGGTCGTATTGAACTGGTCGTGTGAACGTACCGTCTGAAGCAGCAGATGCCCGGCGGGTACGTCGACGGCGGTCGGGGGATTGACCGTGAACCGGGCTTTGCCCGTCCTCGTGCGGAACGTCCGCGAGTCGCGCGGGCCGTTGGGCAACACGAAACCGCCCGGGTGTGCCAGACGCTGCTCGTAGGCGTGGAACCCGTCGACGACGTTCTCCACATGACGGCGGATCAGGCGGTAGTCATCTCCCATCCGGCGCCAACCCACGTCCTCGCCGAATAGCGCGTGCCCCAGGGCGGTGATGATCGCGACCTCGCTGCGCAGATGGGGTGACCCTGGCGCGAGTCGTCCGCGCGAGGAGTGCACCATGCTCATCGAATCCTCGACGCTGACGAGCTGGTCCACTCCGGCGCGCACATCGCGTTCGGTACGGCCGAGACAGGGGAGTATGAGGGCTTCGCGCCCGTGGCACAGATGACTGCGGTTCAGCTTCGTCGCGATGTGTACCGTCAGTGCACAATTGGCCAGCGCCCGCTCGGTGGTCGCCGTGTCGGGCGTTGCCGCCGCGAAGTTGCCGCCGAGGGCGACGAAGACGTCGATCTCCGAGTCGCGCATGGCGCGGATGGTGTCGACCGTGTCGAGACCGTGAGCGCGGGGTGGCTCGAAGTTGAACTCATCCCGAATCCTGTCCAGGAAGGAGTCCGGCATCTGCTCCCAGATGCCCATGGTGCGGTCACCCTGGACGTTGCTGTGTCCGCGGATCGGTGCTGCTCCCGAGCCGGGCTTGCCGAAATTGCCACGCAGGAGCAGGAAGTTGACGATCTCACGAATCGTCGCCACGGCGTTGCGATGTTGGGTCAGCCCCATCGCCCAGCAGACGACCACGCTGTCCGCCGCTGCCGCCTCGGCGGCGAGGTCCTCGATCTGGTCACGACTCAGTCCACTAAGTGCCTCGATGTCGGCCCAGCGCAGCGCCCGCCACGCCTGTTCGGCCTCGGTGAAACCGTCGGTGAACTTGGCGATGAAGTCGTGATCGAGCGTGCTGCCCGGATGCTCGTCCTCGCACCCCAGCAGGGCCTTGTTGACGCCGGCGAACAGGGCCAGGTCACCGTTCACCCGCACCGGCAGGTGCCGGTCGGCTATCGCCGTGCCCGGCCCGACCAGGCCGCGCGGGGTCTGTGGATTGCGGAACTTGATCAGTCCAGCCTCTGGGAGCGGGTTGACCGCCACGATCCTGGCGCCGCGCCGCTTGGCCTCCTCGAGGGCAGTAAGCATTCGGGGATGGTTCGTGCCCGGGTTCTGACCGACGATCACGATCAATTGAGCGCTCTGCGCGATGTCGTCGAGGGTGACGGTGCCCTTCCCGATGCCGATGGTCTGACTCAGGGCCGCGCCACTGGACTCGTGGCACATATTCGAGCAGTCGGGCAGGTTGTTCGTGCCTAGTCGCCGGGCGAGCAACTGGTAGACGAAGGCGGCCTCGTTGCTGGCGCGGCCGCTGGTGTAGAAAGCCGCGCGATTCGGGTCGCTCATGGCACCCAGACGACGGGCGGTGAGCGAGATGGCGTCGTCCCAGGAGATGGGCGCGTAGTGCGTCGCGCCGGGTGCGAGGTACATCGGCTCGGTGAGGCGCCCGTTGTGCTCGAGCCAGTGATCGGCCTGGGCGCGCAGGTCCGCGACCGAGTGCGCGGCGAAGAAAGCCGCGTCCACCCGTTTGCGAGTGGCCTCCCAGGCAACGGCCTTCGCCCCGTTCTCGCAGAATTCGGCCGGCTTGCGGCGATCAGGATCTGGCCACGCGCAACTCGGGCAGTCGAAGCCGTCGACGTGGTTCATCCTCAGCAGCGTCTGCGCCGTACGCGCGGCGCCCATCTCGGTGAGGGCATATTGCAGGGAGTGGGCGATGCCTGGTATCCCGACGGCGGACTTCTTGGGCTTGCCGATTCTGGGCTCATCGGCTGGGGGAGGCGCGACCATCTCAGAACACGACCACGGAGCGAAGCACGTCTCCACGACCCATCGCCGCGAACGCATCCTCGACCTGATCGAGGCCGATCGTCTCGGACACGAAGGTGTCCAGGGGCAGGCGTCCCTGCAGATATAGATCGATCAGCATGGGGAAATCGCGAGATGGTAGGCAGTCGCCGTACCACGACGATTTGAGGGTGCCGCCACGTGAGAAGAAGTCCAGCAGCGGCAACTCGAGGGACATGTCGGGCGTGGGGACACCGACCAGGACCACCGTTCCGGCCAGATCGCGGGCGTAGAACGCCTGGCGATAGGTCTCCGGCCGTCCCACCGCGTCGATGACGACGTCGGCACCGAACCCCCCGGTGACCTCGCGGATCGCCTCGATCGGGTCGTGCAGCGAGGAATTGACGGTGTGCGTGGCACCGAGACCACGTGCCGTGCCGAGCTTGCGCTCGTCGATATCGACCGCGACGATCGTCGCAGCGCCGGCCAACCGTGCGCCCGCGATCGCTGCCGCCCCGACGCCGCCGCACCCGATGACCGCGACTGACTGCCCACGACGGATCGCTGCGGTGTTGATCGCCGCGCCCAGCCCGGCCATCACACCGCATCCGAGCAGCCCCGCGACAGCCGGCGCCGCACGGGGATCGACCTTGGTGCACTGCCCGGCATGAATCAGGGTCTTCTCCGCGAAGGCGCCAACGCCCAGTGCCGGGGTCAGCGCCGTGCCGTCTGCCAATGTCATCGGCTGCGCTGCGTTGTGCGTGTCGAAGCAGTACCACGGCTCGCCGCGAAGACACGCCCGGCACTGTCCGCACACCGCTCGCCAATTGATGATCACGAAGTCGCCCGGCGCAAGATCGGTGACCGAGGTACCCACGGCCTCGACAATGCCCGCCGCCTCGTGCCCCAGCAGGAACGGGAAGTCGTCGTTGATCCCACCCTCGCGATAGTGCAAGTCGGTATGACAGACCCCGCACGCCTGGACCTGCACCAGCGCCTCACCCGGACCGGGATCGGGCACGATGACCGTCGTCAGCCGGACCGGTTCGCCCTTGGCGAGACTGACGATGGCGTTGACCTCGTGTGCCACGGCGCACCCTTCGACGTAGTTTTTCAGCCAAGGGGCAACTGTAGGCTCGTGGCAGGCGCAGCGGCAGGGGTTGATCATGGCGGTGGCATCGACGCGGCGCGCTATCGTGCGCCACCCGGCGCACGCGCAGCCGATCATCGCGCCGGATGACATCGCGGTCGAGCAGCCGCTGGTCCTGGCGATGGCAGGCGCGGCGATCGCCACGCTGATGCGCACGCCCGGGCACGACATCGAACTGGCGGCCGGCTGGCTCGTCGTCGAATCGGGGGTACGCCGCGCCGAGGACATCGTCACCCTGCGCGGGTGCCGCGAGGACGACACCGACCGGGTGCACATCACCCTTGACGGCGGCATCCGCGCGCCAAGGCCCCGCGCGTTCGTGACGTCGGCCGCCTGCGGGGTCTGCAGTGCCGACGTGGTGGATTTGAACCCGTTGGTGACCTCGGCCCCGCATCGGCCGAGTTGGCGCGTCCGCCGGGAAACGCTCGCCGCAGTTCCGCAGGCGATGCGCGCCCGTCAGCGCGCCTTCGACCGCACCGGCGGTGTGCATGCCGCCGCCTTGGCCGACGAGGGCGGTCGATTGCGGGTGGTTCGAGAAGACGTCGGCCGTCACAATGCGGTCGACAAGGTGATCGGCTGGGCGCTGCTGTCCGGCAGCCTCCCGGTCACCGATCATCTTCTGGTTGTCAGCGGGCGGGTGTCCTTCGAGATCGTCCAGAAGGCCGTCGCGGCGGGTGCGGCCGGAATAGTGGCGGTGTCGGCGCCGACAAGCCTCGCCGTCGACCTGTCGCGCGAATACGGGCTGCTCCTGGTCGGCATGGCTCGCGGCGACCACCTCAACGTCTACTCCGGCGCAGACCTGGTCTGCTGAGACTGCAGTTGGCCGGGCGCCTGTTGCCTGGCAGCCGCGAGTCGCTGGGCCCGAAGCGCCATCTCCCGTACCCCCTCGGGGCCGGTACCGGCGAGGCCAGCGGCGAGTCCGACGAGGAATGTCGCCAGCGGGGCGGCCGGTCGGGCGACCGCATGCGCGGCGTCGCGGGCCACATCGAGGATCAGATCGCGGTCGATCAGAGCAGCGTCCACGCCCAGTTCAGCGGCCAGAGCAGCGATCCACTCGTCGACGACGTCGCTCACTGCCCGTCACCTGACCGGCCGGCACGCAGTCGCGCCGCTTGCAGATCCGGCCAGGTGTCACAGTCGACGCCGCAGTCGTCCAGGTCGGGAACGTCGACGATTCGGACAGCGTCGTAGAGGGCGCGCGCCGGCGCGTTCCGCGGGGACCCGATCCCCTCCAGTGCATCGCGCAGTCGCGGCCGGCGCCACGCGGCGGCGAGATGGTTGCGCCGGCCGCTGGAGTCGACCAAGACCGCGACGTCGGCGGTGCTACCCGTCCGCGCGCCCGGGTCGATACCCGCGGGTGCCCCCCCGATTGCGGCAAGTAGCCGCGGAATCGCCGGTCCGATCCAGGGCAGGTCCGCGGCGAGCACCACTACGATCGCGTCAGCCTCCTCGGATCGGTCGTCCGGCCAGGACGAGGACTCGGCCAGAGCTACCAGACCGGCCGCCAGGGCTGCCACCGGGCCGCCACCGGGAGGGCTTTCGAGCGTCCATCGGACGGTGCGGCAGGTCTCGCGTGGAGGCCCGACCACCACCACCCGCCGCGCCTGCCCAGTGGCGCTCAGGACGCGATCGAGCATCGAGGACGCGCCCACCCGTATCGCGGGCTTGTCCGCCCCACCCAGCCGAGCGGCAGCACCGCCGGCGAGTACGAGTGAATCGAACATCTGTCGACCGTAGCCGTAGCACTGGGTCGCGAGCAGCCGGCGGTGGGTCATGCTCAGCCGTACCGGCGGGTCACCTTGTGCGCAGCCCGCCGCCAGCCGGCACGCCTACGCTTCGTGGCCATGTCTGCGCGCGTGACCGGGGTCCTCGTGAGCATCGTCGCGCTCCTGCTCGTGGCCCCCTACCTCGCCGGTGTGACCGTGTCCGCGCCAGACCCGGCGCAGCGTCGCTGGTGGCGTCCGCGTCGGGTCGCAGGTGCGCGGATGGCTGTCACGGCAACCGTGGGCGTGCTTCTGGCTGTCCCGGCCGGCTACATCGGCGGCACCGGCGC
>JALYIS010000291.1 GCA_030775705.1 Actinomycetota bacterium | reverse complement strand
GTGTTGATCAGCAGCTCGATGACTTCCGGAGCTGCCGCGACCGCACCACCCTGGGCACCCAGGGACTTTGACAGGGTGAGGGTGCGCACGACGTCGGTCTCTGCCGCCAGTTCCTCCGCCACCACCGCTCCGGCGCCACGGGACCCGACGACGCCGAGGGAGTGGGCCTCGTCGACGACCAGGATCGCGTGGTGACGGCGGGCGATGGCATGCATCTCTCGCAGGCACGCACGGTCGCCGTCGACGGAGAAGACGGCGTCGGTGACGACTACCGCGTGTTCGGTCTCGGTCGACGCGAGCGCGGCGGCGAGTTTGTCGAGGTCACGGTGCGGGGTGACCGCTACGGTTGATCCGGACAGCCGGCAGGCATCGATGATCGAGGCATGGTTGCCCGCGTCGGAGACGATGGTGACGTCCGGCCCTCCCAGCGCGCTGAGCACGCCGAGGTTGGCCAGGTAGCCCGAGGAGAACACCAACGCTGCGGGCGCGGCAACGAACGCAGCCAGTTCGCGCTCCAACTGCGCATGCAGTTCGGTCGTGCCGGTCACCAGCCGGGAGCCGCCGGCGCCCGTGCCCCAGGTGCGCGCGGCCCGCACTGCGCCCTCGATGACGCGGGGGTCTTTCGACAGGGCTAGATAGTCGTTGCCGGCCAGATCGAGCAGATCCTCGCCGGCGGCACGCGGGCGCAGCTCTCGACCCAACCCGGCCGCCGCACGCCGCTCGAGCGTCTCGCGAACTCGATCCAGGGCGGTCACTGCACCACCTCGCGGATCGCTTCGTCGACAGCGCCGCTCAGCTCGTCCAGCTCGTCGTCGGAGATGGCCAGCGGGGGCATCAGGACGACGACATCCCCGAGCGGGCGCACGATCACTCCCCGTCGGCGCGCTGCACGGCAGACCTCGAAACCCGTCCGCGCACCAACCGATCGGACCTCGATCCCGGTCATGGTGCCGATGCGACGCACCTCGCACACCCCGTCGTAGTCGGCCGTCGCGGCGAGCGAGGTGCCCAAGCGCTCACCGACCACGGCTGCCCGGGCGACTGTGGCGCGGGTGTGCATCAGTTCCAGATTCGCCAGCGCGGCAGCACAGGAGAGCGGGTTGGCGGTGTAGGTGTGGCCGTGGAAGAAGGTTCGCCCACTCTCCGGCGAGCCGAGGAACGCCTCGAAGACGCTGTCGCGCACCACGACTGCGGACAGGGGGAGCGTGCCGCCGGTGAGGCGCTTGCCGACCACCATCAGATCGGGCGTCACCCCGGCGTGCTCCACCGCGAACCACTTTCCCGTCGCCCCAACGCCGGTGGCGACCTCGTCGACAATCATCGCGGCGCCGAACTCGTCACAGAGCGCACGGACACCAACCAGGAACGACGCGTCGTGGGTGAGGATTCCGCCGGCAGCCTGCACCATCGGCTCCACCACGAGGGCGCACACCCGGTCACCGTCGCGCAGCATCGCCGCGCGCATCTCCGCCAGGACCTGCGACGCCCGATCCGGGCGGGACTGTCCCGGCGCGAGCAGACCGGGCGAGGACACCATGCGGGTCTCGATCAGTAACGGCCGGTACGTCGCGTGGAACAGTTCGACCCCACCGAGTGAGACGGCACCGAGCGTGTCGCCGTGGTAGCCCTCGGCGCAATGCACGTAGAGCGGGCGGCGCTGGCCACGCTGGCTGGCCGCCTGATACGCCATCTTGATCGCAGCCTCCGCAGCAGAAGACCCGTCCCCTGCGAAGAAGACCTTGCCCAGCCCGGTTGGCGCGATCCGTAGCAGTTGCTCGGCCAGGGCGATGCCCGGCTCATGTGTCAGACCGAGGAAGGTCGAGTGATCCAGACGATCGAGCTGCGTTCGGATCGCGGTGTTGATAGCGGGCTCACCGTGACCATGAACGGTGACCCAGAGCGACGACACCCCGTCCAGGTAACGGTTGCCGTCGATGTCGTAGAGGTAGACCCCCGCAGCCCGGTCGATGACAAGGGGTTCGTCTGCGGGCCACTGCGCGTGCTGCGTGAACGGGTGCCACACGGCAGCGAGGTCGCGGGCAATAAGGTCCACTCCCGTAGCCTGCCAGCTCTGCCCACGTCGTCCTGCGAGGGCAGGCACGAGATGTGACCTACTAGCCGGTACGCCGACCGACCAGCTTCAGCCACGCATCTCCTTCAGCGGGGAACCGGTCGTTGTCCTGCGCGACCCGCGACCAGGCCAGCACCATCGGCAGGTACCGCGCAGGGTTGTAGACGTCCTCCTCGTAGGAGAACATCTGGTCGCCCGCGTAGTAGAGGATCGTCATGTTCGGCTCCTGGTGCACACTCGCATCGCCCGGATCGGCCATGACGTTCTGCACCTCGCAGATGATCCAGCCGCGATCCTCATCGACCACGTACCAGCTGATCGGGAACGACACCATCGAGCTGCCGGGGAAGGTGGTCATCGTCGAGACGATCCACTTTCGGATCGCCTCGCGACCGTGGAATCGGCCATAGGCGTGCTCGTTGTAGCTCGCGTCCGGGGTGAACAGGTCGGCGAAGCGGGACCACTCACCCGTCGCTGCGATCTCGCGCACCGTCTGCTGATAGTTCTCGAATGCGCCTTCGAGCTCCTCGCGCGACCAGCGTCCCATCGGGACAAACTACAGTGGCAGATCCTCGAGCATCTCGGTCACGAGTGCCGCGATCGGCGAGCGCTCGGATCGGGTCAGGGTGACGTGCGCGAACAGCGGATGTCCGCGCAGCGCCTCGATGACCGCGGCGATGCCGTCGTGGCGCCCCACCCGCAAGTTGTCACGCTGGGCGACATCGTGGGTCAGTACGACCCGCGAACCTGAGCCGATACGTGACAGCACGGTGAGCAGCACGTTTCGCTCGAGGGACTGCGCCTCGTCCACGATGACGAAGGAGTCGTGCAACGACCGCCCCCGGATGTGGGTGAGCGGCAGCACCTCGAGCATGCCCCGGTCCATCACCTCATCCATCACGTCCGCCGAGACGAGTGCGCCGAGCGTGTCGAACACGGCCTGCGCCCACGGCGACATCTTCTCGTTCTCGTTGCCCGGCAGGTATCCGAGGTCCTGGCCGCCGACGGCGTACAACGGGCGGAAGACGACGACCCGCTTGTGGGCCCGGCGTTCCAGGACCGCGTCGAGGCCAGCGCACAGCGCCAGCGCCGACTTGCCGGTACCCGCTCGGCCGCCGAGGGAGACGATGCCGACGTCCGGGTCCAACAGGAGGTCCAGGGCGATGCGCTGCTCCGCGGAACGCCCGTGCAGGCCGAAGGCCTCCCGGTCCCCGCGGACGAGGCGCACCTGCTTCTCCGGGGTGATCCGGGCCAGCGCCGAACCCTTTGCCGAGTGCAACACCAGGCCGGTGTGGCAGGGCATGTCGGCGACGCTCTCGAAGTCGTTGTGCTCGACGAGGTCGAAGACGTCGCCGTTGTAGAGCATGTCGATCGCCGCCGGGGATACCTCCAGCTCCGCGATGCCCGTCCATCCTGTCGAGTCGGCCACCGGATGCATGCGGTATTCGTCGGCCTGCAGCCCCACCGAAGCGGCCTTCACGCGCAACGGCATGTCCTTGCTCACCAGGGTGACGTCGCGACCCTCCGCCCTGAGGTTCAGCGCGACGGCGAGTATCCGCGAATCGTTGCTGTCGACTCGAAAGCCCGCGGGCAGCGAGGAGAGGTCCGAGTGGTTGAGCTCGACATGCAGTGTGCCGCCCGCGTCGCCGATCGGAATGGGGGCATCCAGTCGGCCGTGCTTGATCCGCAACTCGTCCAGCACCCGCAGCGTCTGCCGGGCGAACCAGCCCAATTCGGGATGGTGACGCTTACCCTCCAACTCGCTGATGACGACCAGCGGCAAGACCACGATGTGCTCGGCGAAGCGTCCCAGTGCTCCCGGATCCGAGAGCAACACGGAGGTGTCGAGGACGAACGTGCGCACACCGGACTGGTCGGCGGTGTCGAATCGGCGAGTGGCAGCGGTCACGAGGCGCTCCTGGGATGGTCGGCGCGGGCACAGGTACAGACGTCCACCCGCGCGATCTGGGATCCGGTCGGTCCGCCGGCATACGCCGAGGGGAGCCTTCCGGTCCCCTCGCTGGAATACACCACCGTTTCGGGACCTCCCGGGCGGCACGGGTTGGCCGGGCCGCCTCGTGTGACGCTACGACTGCAACCGGGCGTTACCGCAGAGGCGCGCGGGGGCTCGGGTTAACCCTCGATGAACTCGTGTGGCCGCGGCACGGCCGCCCGGGCTCGCTCAGCCGCGACTGGGGGCAGGCTCGGCCGCTGGTGCTCCGGTCTCAGTCGGGCGGAACAGGTCGGCACCCCACTGGGACCACGAGCCCGGGTACAGCGCGGTGCCGCTCGTGCCCGCCAACTCCAGCGCCAACAGGTTGTGACAAGCGGTGATGCCCGACCCGCAGTAGGCAACAACCCTGGCGTCGCGCACCGTGCCGGCGTTGTCCGTGACGTTCAGCGCGGCGAATCTTTGCCGGAGCACTTGCGGCGGCAGGAACCGCCCGGTCATCTCGTCGAGGTTTCCCGCCCATGGGAGATTGATCGCACCGGGAATGTGGCCTGGGCGTGGATCGATCGCGAGATCGCCCGTCGTATAACGGCTCACGGCCCGAGCGTCGATCAGCGGACCGTCGTGCGCCGCGACGGCATCGGCATCGGCGAAGCGGTCCGGGGGCCAGTCGCGAGGCTCGCGCCGGACGGCGCTGGGCTCGCCGACCTCGCTCGTCAACTCGCCCGGCCAGGCGGCTAGGCCCCCGTCAAGGACCGCCACCCGCTCACCCAGCACATGCAACAGCCACCACAGGCGAGCGGCAATCGATCCGCCGGCGTCGTCGTAGGCGACGACCGGCCGCCCCGTTGCGATGCCTGCCCGACCCAACGCCGACGCGAACACCTCAGGCGTGGGCAGCGGGTGGCGTCCGTCGGCCGCCGTGGCCGGCCCGGACAGCTCGCTGTCGACATCGAGCCAGACCGCGCCTGGAATGTGGCCGGCGGCGAACTCCTCGGCTCCCGAACGGCCGTCGAGATACCACCGGACGTCAACGATGCAAACCTCAGGTGCGTGCCGCAGCAGCCAATCGCCGGATATGAGCGGACCGAAGGCCGCTGGAGCGCTCATCGCCGCCCACCCGGATGCTGGCTCATCCGCCGTACCTGCGCTGCCGTGTCCCGTAGTCCCGCAGGGCGCGCAGGAAATCGATCTTGCGGAAGTCGGGCCAGAGCGCATCGCAGAAGTAGAACTCCGAATGCACCGACTGCCACAGCAGGAAACCCGACAGCCGCTGCTCTCCCGAGGTCCGGATCACCAGATCAGGATCAGGCTGCCCCTTGGTGTAGAGGTGTTCGGCGATGTGGTCGACGTCGATGACCTCGGCCAGCTCCTCGATCGAGGTGCCGGCTGCGGCATGCTCCTGCAGCAGCGAGCGCACCGCGTCCGCGATCTCGCGACGCCCCCCGTAGCCGACCGCGACGTTCACGATCAGGCCGTCGCGCCGGGCGGTGCGCTCCTCAGCCGCCTTGAGGGTTTCGGCCACCTCGGCCGGCAGGAGGTCGAGAGCACCGACGGCCTGAACGCGCCACGGTTTGCCATCGGCGGAGAGCTCGTCGGCGACACCGGCGATGATGCGCAGCAGCGGCTCGAGTTCGTCAGCGGGGCGCGCGAGGTTGTCGGTGGAGAGCAGCCAGACGGTGACGTGCCCGACACCGACCTCGCCACACCATTCGAGCAGGTTCGCGATGTGCTGGGCGCCGACGACGTGACCTTGGCTGACATCGTCGAAACCCGCGGCCCGCGCCCAGCGCCGGTTGCCGTCGATCATGATCGCCACGTGCCGCGGGATGGGCAGTCCGTCCAGGTGGCTGCGCAACCGCCGCTCGTAGACGGAATACACGGCGCCGCGGATGCTCACGGACCCCAACCTAGCGCCGATGACGTCGTGCGGAAACGATCGTCCGGGTCTGGGACAAGGCCGGCGCTGATTCCCCGAGGCCATCGTGTGAACGCCCTGACAGCAACCTACGGTCGGGTAACCTCAGCTCATGGTCGGCTCCGAATCGGCAGGCATCGAGACGCCGCGCCCGATCGCCGGGCTGGCAAGCGTCGTCGCCGAACTCAAGCCGCGACTGCGCGGGTGGCTGCACGCCTACGCGGCAGCCACTTCCATCGCCTCGGGAGCCTGCCTGGTAGCGGTGGCCGCGGCGATGCGGGGCGGCCGGGCGGGCACCACCACTGCCATCTACGCGGCGACGGTCACCATGCTCTTCGGCACGTCCGCGCTTTACCACCGGCTCAACTGGGGGCCGCGCGCGCACGGACTCATGAAGCGCCTGGACCATTCCATGATCTTCGTGTTCATCGCGGGCACGTACACGCCGATCGCGGTTCTCACGCTGCCACGGTCATCCGCGGTCGCGGTTCTCATAGTGGTGTGGTGCGGGGCGCTGTTTGGCGTACTGCTCCAGACGGCTTGGCCGAATGCTCCGAGGTGGTTGGCGGTCCCCTGCTACGTGGCGCTCGGCTGGGTCGCGGTGTTCGTCCTGCCGCAGCTGTTGCACAACGCCGGTGTTGCGGCTTTAGTGCTGATCGTCGCCGGCGGCCTGATCTACACGATCGGCGGCGTGGTCTACGGACTCAAGCGACCGAACCCGATTCCGGGAGTCTTCGGCTTCCACGAGGTATTCCACCTGTGCACGCTAGTCGCGGCCATCTGCCATTACATCGCGATCTGGCTCGCCGTCTTCAGATAACCGACGGCAACCCGCGTTGATCCGCTGAGGGCGACCGGTACCTGTACTAACCCGGAATATTTCTCTTACTCTGTTGTTGTGTAACTATGTAATCATAGAATCACGTGAAGCAAACAAGGAGATGCAGATGAGAGACCATCCACATGGCGGCCCCCGCGGCCGCCGAGGATTCAGGGCCGGCGGCTGGCAGCAGTCAGACCTTCCGCCCGCAGACGACGCTGCGGCGTGGCTCGCCGGGCGCCTGCCCGACGACTGGTTCACCGCTGACCCGCAGGTCACCGTGGATCGCGAGGAGATCAGTGTGAGCGGCGAGATCGCCGCGCCCGAGGTGGCTGCGGATGCCGACGGCGGCGATGCCGGCGGCGATCAAGCCGCGCGGACCGCGGCGGCGCTGGGCCGAATTGGCCGGTTCCGTGAAGAGACCCGTGAGGCCCGGATGCAGATCGCCGACGAGGCCGAGGCCCGTTACGGGCGCAAGCTCGCCTGGGGCGCCAGCATCGGCTCGGCACACGTCGAATTCACCCAGCTCGCGGTGCCCGTCATGACGCGACTGCGACAGTCTGACCGGCGGGTTCTGGACACGCTTGTCGATGCCGGTGTCGCACGTTCGCGTTCGGACGCGCTCGCCTGGTGCGTTCGGCTTGTCGGCGAGCACACTGACGACTGGCTGTCCGGGCTGCGGACCGCGATGACTGAGGTCGACAAGCTCCGTAAGGAGGGACCGGGGCTGTGAGCAGCGGCTCAACCCTCCAGCGCTGAGGACAGGGCGTCGGCCGTGGTCACCGGGAGGCCGCAGACCATCCCCCGGCACACATATGCCGCCGCGGCTCCAGCCACGAGCGGCCGGTCGGCCAGCAATGGCAGACCGTCCGCATCCGGCCGCCCGGTGATCACCACTGCTCCCGGGGGCCGACGGCGCCAGGCGAGGCCGGTCAGGAGCGACGGGTCGGCTTTGCCTGGCGGCGCCTCACCCACAATGGCGATCTGCACAGGTCCAGCCACTAGGCCTTCGGCGCAGGCCAGCGCCCATCCGAGAAATCGCGGTTGGGTCGTGCCGAGCGCACTGACGACACGCAG
This sequence comes from Actinomycetota bacterium, assembly GCA_030775705.1. GTDB lineage: Bacteria > Actinomycetota > Actinomycetes > Mycobacteriales > Jatrophihabitantaceae > JALYIS01. Next base: position 10,229 of record JALYIS010000291.1, on the reverse strand, counting down.
CGCGTCCTGCGCGGCCTCGCGGTGCGCGTAGGAGCCGCTCAACGCCGAGTAGGTCAGCAGCGCGTGCGCCAACGCGCTGGCTCCCGACGGCGTGGCGTTGTCCGTCGGGTCCTTGGGGCGGCGCACGAGTCGTTCCGCGTCGTCTGCGGTGTCGAAGAAGCCGCCGGCGCCGTCACCGAAGTGGGCCAACGCGAAATCCAGCAGCTGGCCGGCCACCGTGAGCCATCGCGGGTCCGCAGTCGCCTGATGCAGCACCAGCAGCCCGTCGGCCAGGTCGCCATAGTCCTCGGCGACGGCCAGCGCGTCACCGACGACGCCGTCACGGGAGGTGCGGCGCAGGCGCCCCTGGACGACGTGCAGGTCGACGACGAGCTCAGCGCAGCGGTGCGCCGCGACGAGGTAGCGGGTGTCCCCGAGCAACACGGCGGCCTCTGCCAATGATGCGATCGCCAGACCGTTCCAGGCAGTGACCACCTTGTCGTCGCGAGCAGGTTGCGCTCGGGTCGTGCGCGCCGCTAGCAGAACGCCCCTAATCTCCTCCCATTGCTCGACGTCTTCGGGATCGCGCAGCAGTTGTAGGGTCGAGGCGCCGTCCTCGAACGTCCCGCCTGCGGTCACCTCGAACAGTTGCGCCGCAGCGCTCCCCCCGCCGCCCGCGGCCGCGGCGCCGAAGAGCTCGTCGAGCTGAGCGCGCGTCCACACGTAGGTGAGTCCTTCAACGCCGTCGGTGTCCGCATCGAGGGCAGACGCGAAGCCACCCTCGGTGGTGCACAGGTCGCGCAGCAGAAAGTCGGCCGTCTCGCGAGCTATTCGATACGCCAGCGGATTGCCGGTCAGCCGTGCCCAATGCAGATACACCCGTAGTAGCAGCGCGTTGTCGTACAGCATCTTCTCGAAGTGCGGCACCACCCATGACTGGTCGACCGCGTAGCGCGAGAAGCCGCCGGCCAGCTGGTCGTAGATGCCGCCGCGCGCCATGGCTTGCAGGGTGTGCTCCGCCATCGCCAACGACATCGGGTCGCAGGTGCGCTCGTGATGGCGCAGCAGGAATTCCAGAACCATCGACGGCGGGAACTTCGGCGCCTTCCCGAACCCGCCGTGACGTTCGTCGAACTGAGCGACCAGGCGGCCCGCGGCCACGTCGAGGTCGGCCGCCGTCGGCATCAGGCCGTCACCGAAGCCGGGTGGCGCCGCCTGGCTGATCGCGGCGACTATCCGCTGACCGGCGGCGAGCACCTCGTCGCGGTCCTCGCGCCACGCCTGTGCGACCGACTGGAGCAGCCGGGTGAACTGCGCCCGCGGGAAGAAGGTCCCCGCGAAGAACGGCTCGGCGTCGGGAGTCAGCAGGCAGGTCATCGGCCAGCCGCCTTGACCGGTCAGCGCCGTCGTTGCCTCCATGTAGACGGCGTCGACATCAGGGCGCTCCTCGCGGTCAACCTTGACGTTGACGTAGTGCTCGTTCATCAACGCGGCGACGTCGGCATCCTCGAATGAGTCGTGGGCCATCACGTGGCACCAATGGCAGGCGGCGTAGCCGACCGACAGCAGGATCGGGACGTCGCGTCGGCGAGCCTCGGCGAACGCCTGTTCGCCCCACTCGAACCAGTCGACAGGGTTGTCCTTGTGCTGCAGCAAATATGGGCTGGTCGCGCTCCCTAGCCGGTTCACCTGCTCCATGATCCCCGCTGTTCGACGCCGGTGCAGCCGTGTCGGCGGGAGTCGCTCGGATGGATGCGAACTTCCGAAGGCGGTCCGGGCGACGTACCTTGAGTTTGAGGATGTCCGTGTACGATGACATGTAATCAAGTCCGTATACGATGACATTCGCGAGATGTCCGTGTACGATGACATTGTGGAATATGAGATCAACGAGCCTAGGCGACTCGGCGGCGTCATCCGTGAACTACGCAAGGAACGCGCAATGACGCAGGCCGAGCTTGCCCTGCGGGCAGGCGTCTCGCGCGGCTACCTCGTGCGCCTGGAACGAGGACACCCCACCGCGGAGATTGACGCGGTCCTCCGCGTGCTGCGCCCCCTTGGGGCGCGGCTCCTGATCGGCCAAGAGATCGCACCCTCCGAGGTGGAGAAGGAGCTACAGGTTCAATGGGAAAGGCTGATCAATGGCTGACGAGATGGCCGTCTTCCTCGCCGGGACACCTGTAGGCAAGGTCAGCCGTACACCCGGCGAGCGGTACACGTTTACCTATACCGACGAGTACCGGCGTACCGGCCGCGTCCCGCTCAGCCCGACGCTGCCCATCGGTACCGGCCCGTTTAAGTCTCACCACATCGGCGCCTACCTCGAAGGACTCCTGCCCGAGAAGGACGCCGTTCGGCAGCAGTGGGCCGCCGAGATGGACACCGGCGACAATGCCTTCGACCTGCTCACCGGCATGGGGCTCGACTGTGTGGGCGCAGTGCAGTTCGTCCCCACCGATCAATTGGTCGACCTCGAAATTCGCTTAGCCGACTACCTGCTCCAGACTGACGACGCGATCGGTAACCGGCTTCGCGGGCTGCGCGAGACAGGCGCGTCGTGGACGCTGCCCGACGAGCATTGGTCCCTGCCGGGCGCGCAGGACAAGTTCACGCTGACGTGGCAGGACGGCGCCTGGCACGCGCACAAGAGCGCAGGCACATCGACGCACATCATCAAGCCAGGCGTTCAACGGCTGCACCATCAGGCGGCGCTGGAGCACGCGACGATGTGCGTCGCGGATCGTCTCGGGCTGCGGGTCGCGCAGACACGGTTGGAAGACTTCGACCGCGAACCAGCCATCGTCGTCACCCGGTTCGACCGGATCACAACCGTCAACGGCACCATCCATCGACTGCACCAAGTCGACTTCTGCCAGGCGATGGGCCGGTACCCGAAAAACAAGTACGAGGAACGTGGTGGCCCGCGCACGAGAGACCTCGCCGACATGCTCCGGCGGGAGTCAGCGCTATCCGACGAGGACGTTCGCCGCTTCTCTGACGCAGTGCTGTTCAACTACGTCGTTGGCGCACCAGACGGGCACAGCAAGAACTTCGCCCTGCTCTACGGGCCTGACGGCCGAGCGCGGATGGCGCCGCTGTACGACCTATCCTCGGCGTTCGCCTACGACCCCACCCGCAATGGATACAACCTCGGCAAAGCAGCAATGAGCATCGGCGGCCGCCGCAAGTTCGGCGAGGTCATCGGCAAGACCATCGACCTCCACGCCGAAGAAATGCAGCTCGACCCCGCCGAGCGGCGCGAACGCGCCGCAGAGATGGCTGACGCGGCCCCACTGCTGTTCATTGAAGAATTGAAAGGCCTCGGAGCTTCAGGACGCGAGCTGGCCCAACGCCTGGTGCCACGCCTGACGGCGCACGCAGGCGAGTTCGCCAAACGAGCCCGCACGGCCAAGCCCGTCCCCACGACACCGAGCTCCGGCCGGGCCGTCGGCCAGCGGCGCGACGCCAAGGGCAGATACAACCGCGAGGTCCACGCGCACCAGGAGATGTTCCCGCGGCCACCCCAGGATCCGGCCCACGGCATCAGCAGGTGAGCGTCGAAGACGACCTCACCCCTGTCGAAGGCGGCGCGCTGCTGTCCCGGCTGATGAAGCAACGATCGCTGCGTCGCACCGGTGCATGGCAATCACCTTCTTGGTGGGCCGCCGGCCGAGGGTTGCGCATCGCGGGCCGTTCGGCATATCGTTCATGTCATGAATGATTCGATAAGCAACGATCTACCCCGCTCGACGGGGCACATGCGTGAACGCATCGATGAGGACCTCGGGCCGGTCGACATTCTGGTGGCCAACGCCGGCGGAAATCCGACGCCACCGCGACCGGTGGAGAACCTCACCGAGGACGAGTGGCGAGCCGCCATCGACGCCAACCTCACTGCAACCTTCCTGACGATCAAGAGCTTCCTGCCCGGCATGAAGGAGCGCGGGCATGGCGCGATCATCACCATGTCCTCGGCCGCCGCACGCCGACCCAATCCCAGGTCCCCCATCGCCTACGCGGCAGCCAAGGCCGGAATCGAGCTCCTGACCAAGGAGGTCGCGGCGCAAGCGGGGCCTTACGGCATCCGGACAAACTGCATCAGCCCCGAGACGATCCTGACCGAACGCAACCAGCAGCAGATCCCGGCACAGGTCCAGGCGGACCTCATCGAACAGCACCCTGTGCGACGCCTCGGTACGCCTGGTGACGTCGCACAGGCCGCGCTGTACCTCGCCGGCGATGGCGCGTCCTGGATCAGTGGCATCGTCCTCGACGTCGCCGGGGGATCCGTCCTCGTCTGAGGGGTCGGTCGGTACTACTAGTCCCGCCCGCGGCCAAGCGTGCGATAGCCAGGGTGCACATCCTGGGACAGGTCATGGTGAGTGGCGAGACGAGTGAGCAACCGCGACAGCGTCTCGCGCTCGGTGGCGCTCAGCGGCGCGAGGAAGTCCTCGCCATGCGCTTGAGCAACCATGCCGATGCCGCGGAGCGCCTTCTGCCCGGTCGGGGTGAGACTGAGCCCGTAGTTGCGCCGGTCGTCAGGGTCACGGCGACGCTCAAGGAGTCCATCGCGCTCAAGCTCGTCGACCAACACCACGAGCCGACTGGGCAGCAGACCGAGCTGATCGGAGACGGCGCGCTGAGTGCGTCCTGGGTCGGCGGCAACCACCCGCAGCACACCGGCCTGCGCAGGCGACAACCCCGTCGAGGCGAGCCGCTGCGCGAACCGTATGGCGGCCAACCCGCCGACCTGCGCTACCAGGAACGCGAGCCGCCCGGGGGCCGACGGCCGGCGCTTGCGCCTACCGCTCTCACTCATCCCGCAACCCTACCCGATACCGTTCGCATGGCGAACGATTCTTCGCGCGGACGATAGGACGCGCGTGAGGCGTTACGTGACTCGTGGCCAGGGTCGTGGCGAAGCCGGTCAACCTACTGGGCCGCTCCCGCCGACTTCGCGGGGACAGACCAGCGGCGAGCAGGTTGCCCCGACGGCCTCGGTGCTGCCAGCCTGAGAGTCCAACCCCAGACCCGTAGGTCCGGACGTAGACAGCCGACAGACAGGAACTCTCGTGGCAACTAAGAGCAGCGGCGCGACAGATGTCGCGAAGCACGAGCGCCCCTACGACATCGTGCTCTTCGGGGCCACCGGCTTCGCGGGCGAGCTCACCGCGCGATACCTGGCGAGCCACGCGCCACAGGAGCTTCGCTGGGCGCTGGCCGGACGCAATGCGGGCAAGCTGGCCGCGGTGCGCCAGTCCCTGGCCGACCTTGACCCGGCGTTGGTCGACCTGCCGTTGCTCCCAGCTGATGCCGAGGACGCTTCGACATTGATCGCTGTCGCGCAGTCCGCGCGAGTCGTGATCACCACGGTCGGTCCCTACGTGCTGTACGGCGACGCACTGGTCGCCGCGTGCGCCAGTGCTGGCACGGACTACGTGGATCTCACCGGCGAGCCTGAGTTCGTGGACAACACCTACGTGCGCCATCACGCAACCGCGGTGCACACGGGGGCCCGGATCGTGCACGCCTGCGGCTTCGACTCCGTTCCGCACGATCTCGGCGCGTACTTCACCGTGCAGCAGCTGCCGATCGACACGCCCCTGCGCCTGTCGGGATACGTCAAGGTCTCCGCCGCGTTCTCCGGCGGCACGTTCCATTCGGCGGTGACCGCAATGACGCGGCCTCGCCAGAACGTCGCGGCCGCGCGCGCCCGGCGGGCGAGTGAGCCCGCCGCCGTACGCTCGGCACGCTATGTGGTGGGCAAGCCGCACCGGGATCCGGTCAACTCGGGGTGTGCGCTGCCAATGCCGACGGTGGACGGTCACGTTGTCGCGCGCTCCGCGCGGGCCATTGCTCGCTACGGTCCGGACTTCCAGTACTCGCATTTTCTGAGCGTGGCGCATCTGCACAATGCCGCGGCAACGGTGACCGGATTGGGTGGCGTTGCGCTGTTGGCGCAGGTGCCGCCGACTCGCCGCCTGCTCCTCGCCCGCCTGGCCCCGGGCACCGGCCCGTCACCGCAGCGCCGCGCCCGCAGCTGGTTCCGGGTGAGCTTCGTTGGCGAGGGCGGCGGTCAGCGGGTGGTCACCCGCGTGTCCGGCGGCGACCCTGGATACGACGAGACCGCCAAGATGCTGGCCGAGTCGGCGCTGTGCCTGGCCTTCGACGAATTGCCGGCCACTGCCGGCCAGGTGACCACGGCCACCGCGATGGGCACGGCCCTGCTCGACCGGCTACAGGCCGCGGGCCTCGTCTTCGAAGTGATTAAGGCGTGAAGCTCAAGCTCGACCTGCACGACATCTACAACCGCAACGAGGACATCGAGCGTGCGCTGCGGGCGATCATTGCCGAAGCAGTCGCGAAGAAGGCCCCGCTCGTCGAGATCATCCCGGGAAAGGGCTCGGGCCAACTGAAGAAGCGGGTGTTGCGCTTCCTCGACCAGAAGGAGATCAAGGCTCTTTATCATCGGGTCGAGAAGGACTCTGACAACTTCGGCCGGGTCTTCGTACATTTCAGGTGGAAGTAGCATCGGTAGTAGCACCCGAGTCCGATCAGGGTATGAAGTTGAGTGTGAGCCTTGCTGAAGAGGACGTTGCGGTCCTGGACGAATATGCCCGCGTCCGGACTCAGGTCGCGCTCGGCGGCCGTACAGCACGCCATCCGACTGCTTCGCCATCCGGATCTGGAACAGGACTACGCCGCCGCATGGGTCGAGTGGGACTCCTCAAGCGAGCAGACGCTCTGGGATGCTGCCTCCTCCGATGGGCTGGCAGTTGCGCCGCGGTGAGATCCGACTGACTGATTTTGATCCGAGTCCTGGAAGCGAATCGAACAAGCGTCGTCCTGCGGTCATCGTCAGTAACGATCGAGCCAACACTTCTGCTTCTCAATCAGGTCGCGGTGTCGTCACGGTCGTTCCCATGACGAGCCAGGTCGCGCGGGTCTTCCCGCTCCAAACCTGCTTCCGGCGGCCGCCACCGGCCTTCAGGCCGACTCAAAGGCGCAGGCAGAGCAGGTTCCGGTCAGTGACCGTCGAGCGTCTTGGCGCCGTTCTCGGGCCGGTCCCCGTGGTGCTGATGGCCGAACTTGACGATGCCCTGCGGCTTCACCTGAACCTCTAGGAATACCGCTGCGGAAGCCGCATCAGCGACGACCTCAATCTCGCTCGATCCCAGGGTCTTCGTCCACCTCCTGTGGCGCTGACCTACCTCGAGGAGACCAGCGCGGGCGGCTGCGGTGTCGATCGCAGCAGCTTGCGCCGGCGCAGATACCCGGCCCACGACGCGAGTACAACGAGGGCGGTAGAAGCCTGCGCGAGGGTCTGACTGCCGGCCGGGTAGAACGTCGCACGGATATAGACGTTGAGGAAGCTGCTCGACAGTGGGCGCTGGCCGGCTGCCTCGCGCACGTGGTTCTGGAGTGCGGTGAGCGGGCAGGGGACCTTCGTCGTGACGATCAGCGTGGCCCAGACGACCGCGACCAGATGGATACCGATCGTCCGCGACCAACGCCAGGCGATGAATCCACCCAGGAGCAGGTAGGCGATGTATGCGTAGTGGGCTGCTACCACGGCGTCCGCGAGCACTCGCCAGCTCAGGTTCACCCCCCGCCTCCCCTCTCCAACCCAAGCACCGCGACCGCGCCGACCAACCAGGGCGAATTTGATCCTGTCACGGCGCGGGACCCCGATCCACGGTTGTCAAGCCTTAACGTGTGCCCATGGCCGACGCGATGCTGAATGAGGCGAGCCTCTCCTACGCCGAGTCCTTCCTGCCCGAGGACGAGATCCTGCTCGCTGCCCGCGAGCGCGCGCAGGAGCTCGGCTGTACCCCGATCGGGCCAGCTGGAGGTGCGACCCTGCGCCTGCTCGCCGCGGCGACATCGGCGACCAACGTGGTCGAGATAGGTACCGGCGCTGGCGTCTCCGGCCTGTACCTGATGGACGGCATGGCCGAGGGCGGCCAATTCATCAGCATCGACATCGAGGGGGAAAACCAGCGCGCGGCACGGGAGGCGTTCACCGAAGCCGACATCGCCGCGACCCGCTATCGCCTCATCAACGGCTCCGCCGCCGACGTGCTGCCCCGCATGCGGGACGCGACGTATGACCTGGTCTTCGTGGACGCCGACAAGACGGGTTACGGCGTGTACTTCGAGCATGCCCTGCGGATGCTGCGCCCGGGGGGCGTCATGGCGTTCGACAACGCCCTTTGGCACGACCGGGTGGCCGACCCCACCCAGCGCGACGCCGACACGACGATGCTTCGCGAACTGGGCAAGACGGTCCGCGCCGACGTTCGGCTGATCCAGGCGTTGCTGCCGGTCAGCGACGGCCTGCTGGTAGCCGCCAAGCGCTAACCGGCCCGGCGCCGCAGGCGCACCCGTCCAGGTACCGTCGATCAGGTCATGACCTGCTACGTAGACACCGTCCGCTCCTACCCGGGCAAGGGCCTGCGGTTCAGCGAGTTCTGCCACCTGCTGGCCGACACGCCCGCGGAGCTGCACGCGATGGCCGACGCACTCGGCATCCCCCGCCGCTTCTACCAGGACCACTTGTGGCGGTGGCACCACGACCTGCCCGAGCATCTGCGCGCGCGAGCGGTGGAGCTCGGAGCCCGGGAAATCACCATGCACGAGGTCGGTGCGCTGTTGCGCGAGCGACGGGCAGCCCTGTTGACGACGTCGCGTAGGTTCGACGGGTGCGAATAACAGTCCTCGCGGGCGGCATCGGCGGCGCCCGATTCCTGCGGGGCGTCCGCCACGCGCACCCCGCGGACGACATCACCGCCATCGTCAACACCGGTGACGACGTCACCCTGCACGGCCTGCGGATCTGCCCGGATCTGGACAGCGTGATGTACACCCTCGGGGGGGTTCACGACCATGAGCGTGGGTGGGGGCGCGCCGGGGAGACGTGGCGTATCAAGGACGAACTGGCCGAATACGGCGCCGAGCCGAGCTGGTTCGGGCTGGGCGATCTCGACATCGCCACCCATCTGGTGCGGACCAGGATGCTCGACGCCGGGTTCGGGCTCACCGACGTCACCGCGGCACTGTGCCGGCGCTGGAGTCCAGGCATCACCCTCATCCCGATGACCGACGAGCGGTGCGAGACGCATGTCGTCGTCGACTTCGGGGCGGCCGCCGACGACGGACGGCCTGGCGCACTGGCGCGCCGCCGCGCGATTCATTTCCAGGAGTGGTGGATCAAGCACCGCGCGGCGCTCGCGCCCGAGGCATTCGTGCAAGTCGGTGTCGACGACGCCAAGCCGGCGCCGGGCGTTGTGGACGCGATCACGGCAAGCGACCTCGTCCTCGTCGCACCGAGCAATCCCGTGGTGAGCATAGGCACCATCCTGGGGGTGCCGGGCATTCGCGAGGCGTTGGCGCGCGGTCGGGCACCGGTGGTGGGGGTATCACCGATCGTCGGCGGCGCACCGGTACGCGGGATGGCCGACGCCTGCCTCAATGCCATTGGCGTCGAGGTCAGCGCCGAGGCCGTCGCCCGGCACTACGGCGCCCGGACCGCCGGCGGCCTGCTCGACGGGTGGCTCATCCACAGCACCGACAACGCCGAACTGGACGGCGTCCACATCAACGCGGTCCCGCTGATGATGACCGACGACGAGGTCACCGCCGCGATGGTCAGGGCCGCGGAAGAGCTAGTGGCATGACGGCCGGCGACCATGCGGCGCGGCACGTCGAGATCCTCCCAGTCCTAGGCATCGGCGAACTGCGCCCAGGCGACGACCTGGGCGAGCTGATCGCGCGGCACGCGCCACCGCTGCACGACGGCGACGTCCTGGTGATCACCTCCAAGGCGGTCTCGAAGGTGGAGGGGAGACTGGTCGTGCTCGACACGGCCGACCCCGATGCCCGTGAGCTGGCGCGCCAGGAGGCCATCGACGCAGAGACGGTCCGCGTCGTCGCCCGACGCGACGCGCTGAGCATCGTGGAGACCCGGCACGGTCTCGTGCTGGCGGCCGCCGGGGTTGACGAGTCCAACGTCGCCCGCAATGAGCTGGCCCTGTTGCCGCTGGACCCCGACCGGTCCGCCGAGATGCTGCGCCAGTCGCTGCGCACCCGGCTCGGGGTCGAGGTCGCCGTCATCATCAGTGACTCGATGGGGCGTCCCTGGCGTGCCGGTATCACCGACACCGCGATCGGGGTGGCCGGAATGACCGCGCTCACCGACCCCCGTGGTCGACAAGACGCCTACGGCAACACCCTCGAGGTCACTCAGGTCG
>JALYIS010000290.1 GCA_030775705.1 Actinomycetota bacterium | reverse complement strand
CCGATGGCCCGGGCACTTCTCCCTCGGCAGACGCGATGTCGGAGCCTGTCTTGCTGCTCCCTAGACCGTGCCTGCGAGTAGCTCTGCATACTCGAAAGCGGTCTCGTCGCCTTCGTTGCCGACGTCGTTCCCTTCGACCGCTGGCACGTCCTTGCTCACCAAGACGAGCGACACGATCGCGGCGATGATCAGCGCACCGAGTCCCCACGCGAACGCGGTGGTGTAGCCGTGCACGTTCCCTACCTGCTGAGCCGCGAACCCATGGTGCGACGCGACATAAGTGGCAGTCGCGGAGGCCGCGATCGTGTTGAGCAGCGCGGTCCCGAGCGACCCGCCAATCTGCTGCGTGGTGTTGACCAAAGCGCTGGCCACACCGGCGTCACGGTCATCGACACCGATCAGGGCGGTGCTCGACAGGGCCACGAACGCGAAGCCCATTCCAAGGCTCATCACGATCTCTGCCGGCAGCACGTGCGTCACGAAGCTCGAGTCGACCTTGATCTGGGTGAACCAGGCCATGCCCACCGCAGCCCCGGCCATGCCGCCGAACATGAGCGGACGCGGGCCGATGCGGGGCAGCAGGTTCGAGGCGATCCCTGCCGCGACCACGATGCCTGCGCTGAACGGCAGGAATGCGAGGCCTGACTTCACGGCCGAGTAGTGCAGCGTGCCCTGCATGTAGTAGACGAGGAACAGGAACATTCCGAAGAGCGCCAGCCCACTCAACAGTGCGACGAGGAAGGCGCCGGCACGGTTGCTCTCGGTGAACACTCGGGGCGGCAGCAGCGGCTCCGCAGTCCGGTTCTCGATGACGATGAACGATGCGAGCAGTACGACTGCGGCGATCAGCAGACCGATCGTCGACGGCGAGGCCCAGCCACTCTGGTTGGCCTTGGTGAACCCGTAGACCAGAGCGACAAGGCCCAGAGTGCTCGTGACCACACCAGGGATGTCGTAGCTCGGAGTTCCCTCAGCTCGGCTTTCGCGAACAACGATAAAGGCTGCGACGGCGGTGAGGAGCGCGATCGGGGTGTTGACCAGCAGGGTCCACCGCCACGAGGCGTATTCGGTGAGAACGCCACCGAGGATGAGTCCGAGGGCCGCTCCTCCACCAGAAATGCCGCCGTAGACGGCGAAGGCCCTGGCGCGCTCCTTGGGAGCGGTGAAGGTGATGGTGACCAGCGACAATGCCGCCGGAGCCATGAGCGCGGCAAACATGCCCTGCAGGGCGCGGGCGGCGAACAGCTCGCCTTGATTCTGGGCGATGCCGCCAACAGCAGAGGCGAGCCCGAAGCCGACTAGGCCAACAACGAACGCGCGCTTACGACCTATGAAGTCAGCGACGCGGCCGCCGAGGAGAAGCAGGCCGCCAAAGGCAAGGGCGTAGGCGGTGATGACCCACTGCCGGTTGGCGTCGGTGATGTGGAGCGACTTCTGCGCCGACGGCAACGCGATGTTCACGATGCTGGCGTCAAGCACCACCATCAGCTGGGCGATGGCGATGATGCCCAGGGCCAGCCAGCGGCGCGGGTCAGCGCCGGCAGCGAATCCCGGGGGGCGGGCGTCCTCGAGTTCAGGAGCTTGGATTGTGGTCATTGGGTGTCCTCTCCTCACGATCGGGCGGCCGACTACTTCACGGGCCGAGGCATACGTTACGAGCTCCGATCATCCGAGTCAAGATGATCCGAAGGTCGTTAATCCTGTATTGACCGATCGTTCAGGTGGTCGTACTATGCGAGGCATGGGAGCTCGTCAGCCGGCGGTGACAGAAGCGGCCAACTCTGATTTCTTCGAAAGCCTGTGGCCGGCGGACCTCACGATGCTGCTACAGGCGGCCGCCGACCGGATGGTGGTCGACCTCGACAAAGCAGCCATCGACCTCGGTCTCAACGACGTGCGCGACTGGCTTGTGCTTGCCGCCCTGGACAACGGCGCTCAGCGCACCCAGCTCGAGTTGAGCCGGCTGATCTGCATCGATAAGACCACCTTGATCACCGTGCTCGACCGACTTGAGCACCTCGAGCTGGTCGTGCGAACGGTCGACCCCACTGATCGTCGGGCACGCATCCCCCAGATCACCGCGGCCGGCCGGAAGGCGCATTCGAAGTTCGCGACCGCCCGTGACGCTGCGGAGTCGCAAGCGCTGGAGGGCGTCGACGCCGCAGAGCGGAAACTGCTGCTCGACCTGCTGGCCCGGATCGCACGTCGCCAGGCCACGTCGCCATTTGTTCCGGTCCCCTAGTCCCGTATTGCACTGCGCCGCGGCCCCAGTGCGAACGCGTGTGGTGGGATCGGCCGGATCGCGCTGGCCCCGAACGGCCGAAGCGAGGCCCGCCAGCGGCGCTCACGATGATCGACCTTCCACGAAGAAGTCGGACAAGGCAGTGGCAAGTTCGTGTCGACGTTCAGAACCGCACGGCCGTCGGGGGCGACCTGCGGCCTGCCGACCCTGGCGAGCCGGACGCGGTCGAAACGCGCTCTCGGTCCCCAGGAGCGTGGCGTGTGCCCGTCCTCGCTGTAGGTGTCACCGTGGTGCACCCGCGCCATCTGCCAGCAGGGTCTGCGGGACCGGGTGAGCGATCACGGCGCGGATCATTGTGCGTGCGCTGCCCCACAGCAAAGCTGCGAGGGGCAGTTCGACTAGGACGGCGGTGGCGAGACTGAACCACCACCCATGCGTGCCCCAAGACAGCACGACGTCGAACCAGGCGTCGCAGGCAAACAGGGTCCCAGTGATCAGGGCGGCAGGTATCGCGAGTTGGCGCGACCGATAAACGGCCCATAGCGTTATGCCGAGGGCTGCGACCTCCCCGGTGTCGAAGCCGATCCACAGCAGCCTCCACTGCCTGGTCGCGTTAGCCGTCGGGAGGCTGACACCCAGGACGACGATCCATACCAGCAGCCCGACCAACGCCACACTGAGCAGGCGGGTGAGGGCTCTGACCCGCCTGGTGTCTTGGTGCGCTGCTACGCGGCGTCGGGTCGACACGAGGTACGGACGGGCTGCGCGGATGGCTAGCGTCATGGTCGGCTCCTGCGGACGACATCGATCTGTGTATGAGTTGGCTGGTGGCTCTGGCGTGCTAAGCCGACGTGGCGGCGACGGTTCGGCGCACGAGCAGGGTGACGGCGCTGACGAAGGCGAGAGCGGCCAGCACCGTCGCCGCTGCGTACCCACCCCTTAAGGCCGGGTCGAAGCCGTGAGCGCTGCGCCCTGCGAAGACAGAGGCGACCACCGCAAGCCCGACGGCTCCGCCGAGTTGCTGCATGGTCTGCAGAAGGCCGGACGCCGATCCGGTGTGCTCCGGTTCGACGCCGTTGAGGGCGAGGACCGTGATCGGCATGAAGCTCATGCCCATGCCCAAACCCATCAGCAGCAGTGACGAGAACACGCCGGCGGCGTAGCTGGTGGATGCGTCGACGCGCAGTAGCAGGCTCATCGCAATGAACACGCTCGCGGCGCCGGCCGCGATCAGCGGAGCCGGTCCGATCCGTGCGACCAAGCGGGGCGCCAGGCGCGACATGGTGAACACGCCGATCGGCACCGGCAGGAATGCCACACCGGACAGAAGTGGGCTGTAGTGGAACTGGTGCGCCAGCAGCTGCACGGTGAGGAAGAACGTCGCGAGCATGCCGCCGTAGACGCATGCCATCGCTACCAGCCCCGCGATCCGCTGCCGGCTGCGCAGCAGCGCAGGCTGCAGCAGCGGGTGTGGGTGTCGACGCTCCGTGACTGCCAGCACCGCCAGCAGGGCAGCTCCGAGGACGAATCCGCCGATGGTGCGCACGCTTCCCCAGCCGTATTCGGGTGCGTTGATGACGGTCCACACGATGGATACAGCTGCCGCGGTGGCTGAGGCCGCGCCGACGAAGTCGAA
>JALYIS010000289.1 GCA_030775705.1 Actinomycetota bacterium | reverse complement strand
GCCTCGGTGTCGGGCACTTGCTTGACCAGCACCACGATGTTCATGCGTTCGCTGACCTCTCAGTCGTGAGTCCCGCCAGCTCGTTGCATGCGGGATGGTGACGAATGACCTGCGGTGCAGGTCTCGTCAACATTGCTGCCTACTCTGCCGATGTTACTAGCCAGTAGCAATATGACGGTGGTCTCGCCGATGCACAGCATCCCACCGTCATGCTGGCGCCCAGCCTATGGGATCGGGGTCCGAGGCCAAAGTTTGCGTCAGAAGGCGGCGGCCTCGGGAATCACCCGGGACCCGATGAGTTCGATCGGTGTGATGTCGGACACTGCGATCAAGCGGCCGTGCACGTGTGAGATACCCAGTGCGGCCAGTTCCTGCAACCTCGCGAGCAGAGCGCCGACCTCGGCGCCGTTCGGGCCGGGATCGATGGGCATCATGACTGTCTTCTCGATGTCGTCGTAGTCGCGTCCAAGGTCGTCGCAATGCGCTCGCAGGACGTCGAGCTTGTGTGCGAGCTCCGGCCCGGGAAAGAGGTTGCAGGCCTGCGCGTACTGCGCAACCAGGCGCAGCGTCTTCTTCTCCCCGCCACCACCGATGAGGATCGGCGGGTGCGGACGCTGCAGCGCCTGGGGCGAGTTCAGGGTCCGCTCGAGCGCATAGTGCCTGCCGCGATAGGGGCCCTCGTCCTCACTCCACATCTGCAGGCAGATCTGCAGCGCCTCCTCGAGTCGTTCGAAACGCTCCGCCGTCGCCGGGAACGGGAGCCCCAGGCCGCGGGCCTCGTCCTCGTTCCAGGCTGCTCCGATGCCCAGCCACGCCCGGCCACCAGACAGGACATCGAGGGTGGTGACGAGCTTCGCAAGCAGGCCGGGCTCGCGGTAGACCACTGCGGTCACCCACGAGACGAGCTCGATGCGCGAAGTCTTGGCCGCGAGGTAGCCCAAGGTCGTGTAGGCCTCGAGCATGTCGTGTTCGGGGGGACCGATGACGTGAATCTGCCCCACGTGGTCCATCACGCTGAGTCGGGCGAAGCCGGCGTCCTCCGCGGCGCGCGCAATCCGGCTCAGATCGGCGGCCAGGGTGGCCGGGCCCCCAGGGAAGGTGAAATCAGCGACGTGCAGCCCGATTTTCATGGCGGCCCAGCTCCGTTCGATCTTGGTTGCCTCCACGCTAGTCCGCGACCACTGCGCGCGGATCTCCGGCTGCACACCCTCGGGCTGGTCAAAACAAGAACAGGTTCTATTCTGATGTTCCCCGATCGAGGAGCTCCCAGTGCGATTCACCTACGCCGAGGCGATGACCGACGCCCGCTACTACCTGCCGCTGGCACAGGCGGCCGAGGCAGCCGGCTATTCGAGCATCACCGTGGCGGACAGCATCGCCTATCCCCGGGAGTCCGACAGCACCTATCCCTACACCGCCGACGGCAGCCGGGAGTTCCTCGAGGACAAGGACTTCCTCGAGACGTTCTGCCTCGTCTCGGCCATGGGGGCGGTCACCACCACACTTCGGTTCACCCCATTCGTGCTGAAGCTTCCCGTCCGCCCTCCCGTCCTCGTGGCCAAGCAAGCCGCCTCGGTGGCCGCGCTCACCAACAATCGCCTCGCGCTCGGCGTCGGAATCAGTCCGTGGCCCGAGGACTTCGACATCATGGGGGTCTCGTTCGAGCGCCGGGGCAAGCGCATGGACGAGTGCATGGACATCGTGCGGGGCCTCACCGCTGGGGGCTATTTCGAGTTCCACGGCGAGTTCTACGACATCCAGGCGATCAAGATCTCGCCGACGCCGACGCAGCCGATCCCACTACTGGTCGGCGGGCACGCCGACGCGGCGCTGCGTCGTTCCGTCGTGCGGGGCGACGGCTGGATGCACGGTGGCGGCACGACCGAGGAACTGGACGCGCTACTTGCGAAGATCGCGATCATCCGAGCGGCCGAGGGGCTGGAAGCCAAGCCCTATGAGGTGCATGTGATCTCCCTGGACGCATACACCGTCGACGGGATCCGCCGCCTGGAGGACCGCGGGGTCACCGACGTCATCGTCGGATTCCGGCTGCCGTACATCGTCGGTCCGGACCTCGAGCCGCTGGAGACGAAGATCGAGCACCTCAACCGCTACGCCGACACCATCATCGCGAAGGTGAATCCGTAGCGATGACGAATCCAGTGGGCGATCTCGCGAGGATCCCGGGGATCCCGGTGGCCGTCTGGGAGAACACCGTGCAGCGCCGTGCACTCGGCGCGTCGGTTCGAGCCCTGCTCGACGTCATAGTGCGCACTGGCGCGGACCCGGACGAACTCGCGGAGGCAGCCGAGACCATCGACCGACTGACCGCACGGCTCAGTGCCAGCACGTTCGCGCGCACCCTCGACGTCACCATCGATTCCTGCCGGGCGCAGTTGAGTCTGGTGGGCGGCCTGTCTCACCCGGTGGCGCCGCAGCTGCAGATGACACCGACCGAGACCGGCTGCGAGGGCGTCATCGCGATCGGGCCTGCCTTCGAGGGCGGACCGGGCCTGGTCCACGGCGGCGTTCTCGGGCTTCTCTTCGATCACGCCATGGCCTACGCGGCCGCGTCGGCAGGCAGAACGACCTCAGGGCAGCCGTGGTCCGCGCAGCCGGTGATGACCGGAAAGTTGAACATCACCTACCGGCGACCCACTCCGATCAATGCCCAGCTGACGGTCACCGCGGCGGTCGACCGGGTCGACGGGCGCAAATTGCACGTGTCCGCGTCCATCTCGGCCGGCGGGCAGGCGACCACGGACGCGAATGCGCTGTTCATCGCGCTGACGCAGGAGAACATCGACACTGTTTTCCGCGCGGTCGGCTGAGCTCGCTGTCGACGGCGTGCGGCAAGGTCAGGGTTGAGCGCCAATGCCGAGCTTGCCGGCCAGCCGTGAGAGGTAGGAGAGGACCTCCTCCTCCGCGCGGTCCGGTAGCCCGAAGACGACCTCGGTGACGCCGATCTCGCGCCAACGGGCAAGCTTGTCCGGGTCGGGTTTGCCCGACAGCACGACGATCTGCGGAACGCCGTCGCGGCCGGCGTCCGCCCAGGCCGCACCCAGCGCCGCGACCTTGTCGTCGATGGCCTCCTCGGTCGGCGTGGTGATCCACCCATCGGCCGATCGAGCTATCCAGGCGAAGGTCTTCTCGGTCCCGCTCGCCCCGATCAGCACCGGGACGCGTGGCTGTTGCAGCGGCTTGGGCCACGACCACGAGGGGCCGAAGCTGACGAATTCACCTGCGTAGCTGCCTTCCTCCGTCGACCACAGGGCCTGCATCGCCTCGAGGTACTCCCTCAATACGGTGCGACGCCTGCTGGGTGGCACGCCGTGGTCCTCCAACTCATCGGTGTTCCACCCGAAACCGGCGCCGAGAACGACCCGGCCACCGGAGAGGTGGTCGAGCGAGGCGATGGTCTTGGCGAGGGTGATCGGGTCGTGCTCGACGGGTAGGGCCACCAGAGTCGACAGGCTGATGGTGCTGGTCACCGAGGCGGCGGTCGCCAAGGCAACCCACGGGTCCAGCGTGCGCATGTAGCGGTCGTCCGGGAGTTCGCTGGTCCCAGTGCCGGGGTGCGCCGCCTCGCGCTTGACCGGTATGTGGGTGTGCTCGGGAACGTGGAACGAGTCGAAGCCGACCGACTCGGCGGCTTGAGCCGCGCGGGCCGGAGCAATGCCCCGGTCGCTCGTGAACAGCACGACGCCGTATCTCACTCGGTACCCCCTCGATCCTCAGCCCGCGAGTCACGGAGCCACGAGCTGCGAGACTAGAACGTGTTTCACTCTGGCACAACGGGCTGCGACGCGGGCTGACGAGCCGCTCGCAGGCTATGGTCACCCGGTCCCAGTACCTGCGTGGCGCTGCCGAACAGGACGTACATGATGGCCATGGCCCCGGGCTCGCTGCCGCTCACCGGGGAGCGAACCGTCCCAGGCGTCCCAGCCGAGAACTACTGGTTCCGGCGCCACGAGGCCGCCTACGCGTATGCCGTTCGGTTCGCCGACGGCATCCGCGTGCTCGAGGTCGGTTGCGGGGAGGGGTACGGCACCGCCCGCCTGGCCGCGGTCGCCAGCCGTGTCGTGGGCGTGGACTACGACGCCCTCACCGTCGAGCACGCCCGGGCGGCGTATCCCCAGGTGAGTTTCGTCCGAGCCAACCTCGCGGCACTTCCGTTCTCGGCCGCCAGCTTCGCAGCCGTGGCCACCCTGCAGGTCATCGAACACGTCTGGGACCACCGGGAGTTCCTGACCGAATGCCTGCGGGTGCTCGAGCCAGGCGGGGTGCTCCTGGTGACCACACCGAACCGGCTGACCTTTTCGCCGGGCCTCGAGCAGCCGGTCAATCCCTTCCACACGAAGGAGTTCACCGCAACCGAACTCGTCGAACTACTCGAGACGAGCGGATACGAGATCGTGCAAGTAGCCGGCCTGTTCGCCACCGCACGTCTGCAGGCGATGGACCGCCGACACCGCGGCTCGTTCGTCGCGGCGCAGTTGGACGCGAGCCCGGACGACTGGAGCGTCGCGCTACGGTCCGACGTCGCCTCCGTCAGCATCGCGGACTTCCAGATCGTGAGCCCGGGCGAGCGACGGGCGGTCGTCCTGGGTGCCGCCGGGGTGGACGGCACTGGGGTGGACGGCAGCGCTGCCGGCATAGACGAATCCCTCGACATCGTCGTCATCGCCCGCCGCCCCCGCTGAGTCCGGTACCGCGACCGCAGTTTCGTACGCCGAACGCAGCGCGGAGACGCCCAGGCCCGCGCCGAGGGCCAGCAGCACCGCCGACGCGACCAAGCACCACCCCGCGGTGTCGCCGCCAGCGTTGTCGGCGTCGTCGATGAACATGACGCCCCAACCCGCACAGTCGACGTGCAGGTCGCCGGTTACCGGGGCGACGAAACTGGCCACCTGATTCGTCGCCTTCGTATCGCCGGCTTCGACCGCAACGGAAAGGGCCTGGATAGCGGAACCGCTGCTCGACCATTCGCACTCGGCCGATGCCACGTTGGCCCCGCGCCGTTTCAGTGCACGAATGCCGCCGGCCACGGCCAGGTCGTAGGTCTTACCCGCGGTGACCCGGGCGCTCGCCGGGGCGACGGCGCTAGCGGAGAACGAATGATGCTCGGTCCCGCTCAGGATCCGGTACAGCGCCGCGAACGACAGGCCGGCAAGCAGCAGCAGCACCGCAACGATGGCCCGGCGCGCTAACGGCGAGACCGGCGACGCCCTCCTGGCCTCGATCGGTGACCCACCCTCGCCTGAGGCGGCCTCGAACATGGATCCACCCTCCCCTGGGGCGGGCCAAATCATTGACCCACCCTCGCCCGAGGTGGGCTCGGGCCCGGGCCCGTACGGCAGAGACACAGCGACGACACTAGTCTCCTGCGGTGCGCGTCCTCATGCTGTCGTGGGAGTACCCGCCGCTGCTCGTCGGAGGGTTGGGGCGTCATGTCGAGGCCCTGGCTCGCGAACTCGTCACCGCCGGACACGACGTGCGCGTCGTCACCAGAGGTGACGGCGGGACCTGCGTCGACGAGGTACGTGACGGCGTGCCGGTGCGACGCGCGGCCGTCGATCCGATTGCCGTCGACTTCACCACCGAGTCACTGCTCGCCTGGAGCCAGGTGGCCGAACACTCGCTCATCCGGGCGGTCCTGCCGGTGATCAGCCGCTGGCGGCCAGATGTCGTGCACGCGCACGACTGGCTGGTCGCCCAGACCGGCGTCACCCTCTCCCGCGTCACGGGCGCTCCGCTGGTGGTCACCATGCACGCCACCGAGGCCGGCCGGCATCAGGGCTGGTTACCCCGGCCGCTGAACCTGGCGATCCACTCCCTGGAGCGATGGCTCGCCCACCAGGCAGATGCAGTGATCACCTGCTCCACCTCCATGCACGAAGAGGTGTCCAGACTGTTCGAGTTGCCCGCCCAGCGCGTCGTGGTGATCCCGAACGGCATTGACATCACCCGCTGGCGGCGACCGGGCGCTGCATCCCGGTCAACGCGCGAACCCCCGCAGGCGAACGCTCCGCTCATCGTCTTTGCCGGCCGCCTGGTCCACGAAAAGGGTGTGCAGACGCTGATCGACGCGACGCCCGCCCTACGCCGGGCACACCCCGGTCTGCGGCTTATGGTGGCTGGCACAGGCGTGCACGAACTCGAACTGAGGGCCCGCGCTCGTCGCCGGCGAATCGCCCGGTGCATCGACTGGGCTGGCTTCGTACCGGAGGGCGAACTCAGACGAATCTTCGCAGCCGCCGACGTCGTTGTCGTGCCGTCGATGTACGAACCGTTCGGCATGGTGGCGCTCGAGGTTGCTGCCGCCGGTACCCCGCTGGTGGTCGCCAAGACCGGCGGGCTGCAGGACCTGGTCGACGCGGGACTGACCGCCGGATCGTTTGCCCCAGGCGACGTCGCCGCGCTGACCGCGGCGGTCCTGGGCGTGCTCGCCGACCC
>JALYIS010000288.1 GCA_030775705.1 Actinomycetota bacterium | reverse complement strand
CCTTCGCGCAGGCTCACGGTGTCGCCAGGTCGTACGGGTCCTACCGCGAACTGGTCGACGATGACGATATCGACGTCGTGTATGTCGCCACGACGAACGCCCAGCATCACTCGCACGCGCTGCTGGCGCTCGAGGCGGGCAAGCCGGTCCTCGTCGAAAAGGCGTTCGCCCTCAATGCCCGCCAGGCGCGCGAGATGGTGACCACGGCCAGGGATCGAGGACTGTTCTGCATGGAGGGCATGTGGCTACGCCTCAATCCGCTCATTCGCCACGCCATCGGTCTGATCGCGGACGGCGGGATAGGTGCGGTGGTCAGCGTGCGCGCCGATCTGTCCAAGCGGTTCCCGTACCTGCCTGACCATCGTCTCTATGATCTGAGCGCTGGGGGCGGCGCCTTGCTGGACCTCGGGGTCTATCCGCTCACCCTCGTCTGGATGCTTCTCGGGCGCCCCGCGGGCATTGCGGCTACGGGCTCCCTGTCGCCCACCGGTTCGGACGCAACCGTCGGCATCCAGTGCCACTACCCCGGCGGGCCGATCTCCCAAGTGCACACGAGTGCCTCGGTCGAGAGCCCGTTCGCCGCGCTGGTTTGCGGCACCGACGGGTGGTTGAGGTTCGAGACCCGCGTCCACCGGCCCACGGCGGTGACCGTCTGGACAGCCGCTGGCGAGCAGGTCCTGGACGCTGCTGCCGCCCGAACCGCGGTCGCCGGACCCAACGGCTACGGGTACGAGATCGCAGAGGTCGAGCGCTGCCTGCGCGCCGGTGAGCTCGAGAGCGCCCTCGTGCCCCTCGACGACACGGTTGCCGTGCTGGACCTGATCGATGAGGCACGAGCGCAACTGGGCGTCCGCTACGCCGCCGACGGGCCACGCTGATGTACTTCACCGACCGGGGCATCGAGGAGCTGATCGAGCGCCGCGGCGAGGATGCCGTCAGCCTGGAGTGGCTGGCAGATCGGATGCAGCAGTTCGTCGACGCCAACCCCGACTTCGAGACGGCGATCGACCGGTTCGCGACGTGGTTGGCCCGCGCTGACGACGACGAGTGACCGAGCGCTCCGCGCGGGCCTGCCCCGCTCCGTCTGGCTCCGCGGATTCTCCGATCACACCGGCCGACGCACTGCCGTGGGCGAATATCGGCAGGAACAGCTGGGCCAGCGGGCCAATGGACACGGCGAACAGGACCGTGCCGAGGCCGACCGTCCCGCCCAAGAGCCATCCGACCGCCAGCACCATGACCTCGATCCCGGTCCTGGTGAGCCGGATCGAGCGCCCCGTGCGGCGGGCAATACCGGTCATCAGGCCGTCGCGCGGGCCGGGGCCGAAATTCGCTCCGATGTACATCCCGGTCGCGACACCACAGAGCAGCACACCACCGGCCATGTCCGCGACGCGCCACGGCAGCCGGTCCACGCGCGGTAGCCAAATCAAGGACTGGTTCATGGACACTCCGATAAGGACCACGTTGCTCAGCGTGCCGAGGCCAGGAATCTGACGCAGGGGGATCCACAGCACGAGTACGGCGGCGCCGACCAGGATGACCGTAGTTCCGATGGCGATTCCCAGATGACCGGCCAAACCCTGGTGCAGCACGTCCCAGGGATCAAGACCCAGCCGCGAGCGGACCTGGAGCGCGCCGGCCAAGCCGTACAGGCTCAAGCCCAGGTAGAGCTGAGCAAGTCGCAGGGGCACCAGCCGACGCCGCACGTCGATCGAGACCGCGTCGCTGTCGCCAGGACGAGGCCGCCGACCAGGCCGTTTCGCCATCATTGGGCCAGAATGGCACGACTCCACCTCCTTGCAACCTAGCCAATTCAGCAGAGGTGGCGAACCATTTAGGCCAATACCCTGCATAATGGCCTGCATGGCGCCAATCTCGCGGGTCGGTGGCGGAGCGCTCGCGACCCTTCTGCCGGACCTGTACACCCTGCCCGCCCCGGTGTACTCGGCGTTGGCCGACGGCATCATGGCCCTAGTCCTGGACGGACGGATCGCTATCGAGACGCGACTGCCGTCAGAGCGCGAACTCGCTGCCGCGCTACGGATCAGTCGTGCCACCGTCACCGCGGCCTACGATGCGCTGCGCGCCGCCGGGTACCTGGCCAGCCGCACCGGCTCGGGCAGCTTCGTCACCGTTCCCCCCGGCTCCCGCCCTCGCCCGTCGCTCAATCGCTGGACGGCGGTCACCGCGAGCACCGTGGACGTCATCGACCTGTCCTGTGCCGCGCTGTCTGCTCCCCCTGGAGTGGTCGAGACGGCCATTGCCGCCGCGGCACACCTGGTCAGCGCCCACACCGTCACCGATGGCTACGACCCGGCCGGTCTGCCGGAGCTGCGGCAGGCTGTCGCCGATCGTTTCACCTCCCGCCAGGTCGCGACGTCGCCGGATCAGATCCTGATCACCAACGGCGCGCTGCACGGCTGGGACCTATTGCTTCGCCTGCTGGTCGGGCCCGGCGACCGGGTGCTCACCGAGCTGCCCACCTACCCGGGGGCACTGGACGCCATTCGTGGCAACGGCGCCCGGGTCGTACCCGTACCGATGGCCACCGACGGGGGCTGGCAGGTCGATCAGCTGCGGGCGACACTGCGCCAGACCGCGCCGCGGCTGGCGTACCTCACGCCCGACTTCCACAATCCGACGGGCGCTCTCATCGAAGAGGCAGCGCGGCGTGCCGTGCTCGGCGTCGCGCGCCAGACCGGTACCGCGGTGGTCGTCGACGAGTCATTCGTCGACCTGGGCTTCCGCGCCCCCGAGCGGGCAACGGCCGCGATCGACAGCTCGGTCATCACCATCGGCTCGCTCTCCAAGCCGGTCTGGGGTGGTCTGCGTATCGGCTGGGTGCGCGCGTCGACAGAACTGGTGCACCGGCTCGCTGCACTGCGCGCGACGATCGACATGGCGGGCCCGGTCCTCGACCAGCTCGTCGCGACGCAGTTGTTCCCCTTGCTTGACGACATCGCGACCGCTCGACTGCGCGAACTCGAACCGCAGCGTGACGCTCTCGTATCGGCGCTGCGGCGGCAGCTGCCGCAGTGGCGGATGACGGTGCCTCAGGGCGGCCTGTCACTGTGGGCCGAGCTGGACGAGCCGCTGTCCACCTCACTGTCCCTGATGGCCGCCCAGGCCGGCGTCGTGATCGTGCCCGGCTCGCGATTCGGTGTCGACGGCACCCTCGAGCGATTTCTCCGCCTGCCGTTCTCACTGTCCGCCGACCGGCTCGACGAGGCTGTGCGCCGCCTCGCGGTCGTTTGGGGTCAGCTCGACAGGTCCAGGCTCGGCACCCGCCAGCTCGTCGTCGCCTGAGCGCTTTCAGCGAGCGCGGTCCGCCCGGTCAGTAAGGCGAGCCGACGCCGTCGATGCGTGCCTGGGCCGCTACCGCAGCGGCCACCGCGGGTCCGACACGCGAGTCGAAGGGGGTCGGCACGATGTGATCCGGAGTCAGCGAATCTGCGACCACTTCGCTGAGCGCCGCCGCGGCGGCAAGCTTCATGTTCTCGGTGATCGAGGTCGCTTCAGCGTCGAAGGCGCCCGCAAAGACACCCGGGAACGCCAGGACGTTGTTGATCTGGTTCGGGTAGTCGCTGCGGCCGGTGGCGACCACGGCCGCGTACCGGTGCGCGACCTGGGGATCGACCTCCGGATCCGGGTTGGCCAGGGCAAAGATGATCGACTCGTCCGCCATCGCGCAGACAGCGTCCTCATCCACAGCCCCGGCACTGACGCCAAGGAACACATCGGCGCCGACCATCGCCTCGCGCATCGACCCGGCCAGGCCCATCTTGTTCGTGGTGCGCGCTATCTCATCCTTCGTCGCGGTCAGGTCACGGCGCCCACCGTGCACGATGCCGCGAGAGTCCGCCACGGCGATGTCGCCGATACCGGCCGCAAGCAGGATCTTCGTACAGGCAACGCCCGCCGCACCGGCTCCGGACACCACGACCCGCAACTGGGACAGCGAGCGGCCGGTGACCAGCGCCGCATTGCGCAACGCCGCGAGCACGACGATTGCCGTGCCGTGCTGATCGTCGTGGAATACCGGGATATCCAGCCGGCCGCGCAACCTTGTCTCGATGTCGAAGCAGCGCGGGGCCGAAATGTCTTCGAGGTTGATGCCCCCGAAGGACGGTGCAATGCGCACGACCGTATCCACGATCTCATCCGGATCGGTGGTGTCCAGCACGATGGGGACCGCGTTGAGCCCGCCGAATTCGCGAAACAGCGCTGCTTTGCCCTCCATCACCGGCAGTGCGGCTGCGGGGCCGATGTTGCCCAGACCGAGTACGGCCGTGCCGTCGCTGACCACCGCGACCAGACGCGAGCGCCAGGTATAGGTACGCGCCAAGGACTCATCCGCGGCGATCGCTGAGCACACTTGAGCGACCCCGGGCGTGTATGCGAGCGAGAGGGATTCCCGGTCGACGAGCGGGAGCGTGCTGCTCACGATGAGCTTGCCACCCTCGTGCACGCGGAATATCGCGCTGTCCGGATCGAACCCCACCGTGTTGCCCCTCATCGATTCGCAACCTGCGTCTACCGCTTCCCGCCAGGTTACGGCGCACGCCAGAGCTTGATCCGGGGTTCACCCGCTGCGCCCAGTGTTTCATGCCCCGGCGGCACTTCACGCGTGAATTGAGTCGCAGCGGCGCCCAGTATCGTCGCCGTATGCAAACGCGCGCGCTGAAGATCGACGGAGCATGGGAATTCACGCCAAAGGCGTTCGCCGATGACCGCGGCTTGTTTCTCGAGTGGTTCAAGGCTGAGGTCTTTGCCGATGCCGTAGGGCAGGAGTTCACCGTGGCCCAGGCCAATCAGTCGGTGTCCGCGCGCGGCGTCCTGCGCGGGATCCACTACGCAACCGTGCCGCCGAGCCAGGCCAAGTACGTGTACTGCCCCGTGGGCGCGGTCCTGGACGTCATCGTCGATATTCGCGTCGGGTCACCGACGTTCGGCGAGTGGGACGCGGTCCGGCTCGACGATGTCGATCGTCGTGCGGTCTATCTGTCTGAGGGTCTCGGTCACGCGTTCATGGCCCTGGCCGACGGCAGTGCGGTGACGTACCTGTGCTCGACCGGGTATGCCCCGCAGCGGGAGTTCGGCACCAATCCCCTCGACCCCGAGCTGGGGCTGCCCTGGCCTGCGGACGTGGAGCCGGCCCTCTCGGACAAGGACGCGGCGGCGCCGACCCTGCGCGAGGCCGCCGAGCAGCGCCTGCTGCCCACCTACGCCGACTGTCAGTCGTTCTACGCCACGTTGCGCGGCTAGCGCACGCGCCGGGGTAGCACTGACCGCCGGCGCAGACGCCAGATTGCCGTCGCCAGCACGTCGGCAATGCCATGCGCGGCGCTGTCGCCGGCCACCGCACCGTTGTCCGAGGCGAGCCACCAGCCGTCGCCCTCGGGCCGAACCGCTCGCTTGATCACGTACCGATCGGGCATGTCGCGAAACCTGGCGAGCACGACATCGCCGGCGACCGGAACGCGCCCGTAGCGCACGAGCACGACATCGCCGTCTCGTAGCGTGGGCACCATCGACGGGCCGCGCACGCGCACCCGTTGCCATGGGAAGGCGGCGGCGGGCACCCGGTCATCCTGCCTCGTTTACACCCGACTCGCGGTAGTAGGGTCGATTCCGAGGCCCCACACCAGAGCCAACCAGTGATCGATGAGGAGGCACACCCATGCGCTTGTTCCGCCCGGTGATTACCGCCGACGCCCACTGCGATCTGCCGTGCGGGATCTACGACCCCGCACAGGCTCGCATCGAGGCAGAGTCGGTGAAGGCGATCCAGGAGAAGTACCAGGGCAACGAAGACCCCGCGTTCCGTACCCGCGCAATCCTCATCAAGGAACAGCGCGCTGAGCTGGTCAAGCATCACCTGTGGGTGCTTTGGACCGACTACTTCAAGCCGCCGCACTTCGAGAAGTACCCGCAACTGCATGACCTGTTCAACCGAGCGACCAAGGCCGCAGGCGCGGCCGGAGGCAAGGGTTCTAACGACCCCGCCGAAGGTCAGCAATTGCTCGACCTGATCGCCGAGATCGACACCATCTTCTGGGAGACCAAGAAGGCGGCGTGACCACTAGCGCGTCGACGGGAGCCGGCTCCGACCTGGGGCCGGCTCCTTCGTTCGCCGAGGAGATCCCCGACGGCGCGCAGCTGTGGCTGATCCGTCACGGCGAGACCGAGTGGAGCAGATTGGGCCGGCATACCGGGCGCACCGATGTGCCCCTGACTCCCGAGGGCGAGCGCCAGGCCGACGCACTCCGTCCGATGCTGGCGGGACTTGATCCGGTCTTGGTGCTGTGCAGCCCCCGCCGGCGGGCTCACGAAACGGCGTTGCGTGCCGGCCTGCGGGTCGACTCCATCGATGGCGATCTGAGCGAATGGGACTACGGCGCGTACGAAGGCCGAACGAGCGCTGAGATTCGCCAGGAGGTCCCCGGCTGGACACTGTTCACCCATGGCGTGCCGGACGGCGAGACGGCCGTCCAGGTGAGCAACCGCGCCGACCGGGCGCTGTCGCGCGCGGCGAAGGCGCTGACGCGCGGGCCGGTCGTGCTGGTGTCGCACGGGCACATCAGCAGGGTCATCGGCGCCCGCTGGATCGGCCTGCCGGCCTCTGTGGGGGCGAATCTGGCGCTGGGTACCGCGGCGCCGTCCGTGCTGAGCTGCCAGTACGGGCAGCCGGTGATCGAGCGGTGGAACCTGCCGAATCCGGAAGGGTGACCGTTCAGCGACTGACGTCTCGATCCAGCGCCTCGCGCGCGGGCGGGGTGAAAAGCAGATACAGGACCGATAGCGCCGCGATGAGGATGGGGCCGCCGTACCCGACGAGGCCAGCTTGGAACGCCAGGCTGTACGACACGGGCAATGCCAGCAACTGCAGCAGCAACACCGGGGTGCGAGCCGCGGAGCTAACCCGGAGCAGGCCCCGCGCGCCTACCGCAAGAACTGCGGCCGCCGCCACCGCGAGCGCCGCCAGCAGAAGCCCCCGGGCGATGCTGTCCGGGTGCCCGAAGACCGTTTTGACGACCAGGATCGCGGCCACGCCCAAGAGGCCGAGCCCCTCCACAGCGATGATTGCCGCGGCCGCCCGCACCTGAGCGGGCGCCCGCTGGGGACCCTGAGCGGATTCCCGCTGCGGCACCCGCGCGGACTCGCGTTTCGGCTCGATCACGCGGCCAAGTCTAGCGACGCGTAGTGTCCCCGCCGTGCGAGTACTGGTGGTGAGCAACCCGCGCGCGACGGCGACCAGCGTCCGCGAGCGCGACGTGCTGACCCATGCGCTGGGCAGCCAAGCAACGCTGGAGGTAGTCGAGACCGCCAACCGGGGGCATGCCGCCGCCCTGGCTTGTCGAGCGATGCGCGACGGCACTGATGTTGTTGTCGCCCTGGGCGGCGATGGCACGATCAACGAGGTCGTCAACGGCCTGCTCACCGACGGAATTCACCCGCGCGTCCCGTCACTGGGCATCGTGCCGGCCGGCTCGACCAATGTCTTCGCCCGGGCCCTTGGCCTGCCCAACGACCCGATCGAGGCGACCGGCGCACTGCTCGGGGGCCTGCGCACCGGGTCGCGGCGCGCCGTGAACCTCGCGATGATGGACGACCGCTGGTTCACTTTCGCCGCCGGCATCGGATTCGACGCTGCCGTCGTGCAGGCAGTGGAGCGCGAGCGCCGTAAAGGCAAGCGGTCCACGCACGCCCTCTACGCCAGGGTCGCAATTCGCGAATTCTTCCGCTCGGACCGGCGCCACCCCAGCCTCCGCGTCGAGCTGCCTGACGGCACCGTGCTCGACGACATCTACTTCATGATCGTGGCCAACGCCGATCCGTGGACGTACGTGGGCAATCGCGCGTTGCGGCCCACGCCCCAGGTCACCCTCAACCGTGATCTGGCGACCTATGCACGCCGCCGGATGGGAGCACCCGGCCTGCTCTACAGCATGGCCATGCTGTCCAAGCAGAAGCCGCAAGTCGGCCGCCGCGGTGCATACGTCGTATATGACCTGCCAACCATAACGGTCATCGCCGACGAACCATTGCCCGTCCAGGTTGACGGTGACTACCTCGAACCTCGGGACAAGCTGGTCTTCCGGTCCTACCCTCGGGCAATTCAGGTGGTTGTTTAACACCGATATACCGCGATTCAGGGTCGACGGGTGCTGTCGCGCACGCGTACCGTCGGAGCAACCGAGTTGCTGAGCAGGCAAAACACCACCACGCTGGCTGTTGCGACTGCTAGTACGCCGGCTCCCGCGCTCGTCACCCACGTACGCCGCTTGCGTGATGTGGGTAGCAGTGCGTCAGGAATGCTTGCGACGGGCGTCTGCTCGTGAAAGGATTCACAAGCGCGGCCAGCACACCGACGTCTCGCGCCGCCCACGTTCACGTAGAGGAGATTCACCGATGGATTGGCGTCACCGCGCGATATGCCGTGACGAGGACCCGGAGCTGTTCTTCCCGATTGGGAACACAGGCCCGGCGTTACTGCAGATCGAACAGGCCAAGGCTGTCTGCCGCCGCTGCCCTGTTCTGCAGGAGTGCCTTGCCTGGGCGCTCGAAAGCGGTCAGGACGCCGGTGTCTGGGGCGGCCTGTCTGAGGACGAACGCCGCGCGCTCAAGCGCCGCAACGCCCGTGCCCGCGCTCGGCTGGCCTGATCCGCCGGGCGCCTGAGCTCGTCACCGCTGCATCGGCTCAGCCCCCGACTCGTCCGCGGCGGCCCAGCGACATGCTGACCACCGCCGCGGTCCCTGCCCCGCCGGTGTGAGACGAGAATTCCACCGTGCCATCCAGTTCGGCGGACACCAGAGTCCGGACGATCTGCAGGCCAAGCCGGTCGGGATTGTCGACCACGAAGTCCGGGGGTAACCCCACCCCATCGTCCTGGATCGTCACGGCCAGCTTCCCCCGAGCCCGTTCGGCGATCACCTCCACGGTGCCGGTACCACCGTCGGGAAACGCGTGCTCGATGGCGTTTTGCACGAGTTCGGTCAGCACCAGGACGAGCGCGGTCGCCATCTCGGCGGGGATCTCGCCGAAGCTTCCTGACCGGTGCACCCGGATGCCTTCGGCCGACCCCATCACGTCCGAGAGCATCACCAGTAGCCGATCGACGACGTCATCGAAGTCGACCGACTCGTCGATCGACACCGAGAGCGTCTCGTGCACCAGCGCAATCGAACTGACGCGCCGCATCGACTCCTCGAGCGCCAGCCTGGCCTCGGGCACCGACACGCGCCGGGCCTGCAGGCGCAGCAGCGCGGCGACCGTCTGCAGGTTGTTCTTGACCCGGTGATGGATCTCGCGGATCGTCGCGTCCTTACTCATGATCTGGCGATCGCGGCGGCGTAGCTCCGTCACGTCCTGCATGAGAAGCAAAGCACCGAGCGTCTCCCCGCGTGGGCGTAGAGGCAGCGCGCGAAACAGCACGGTGGCGCCGCCGCCGTCGACCTCGATGCTCGCCGGTTGCCCGCCCTCGATCGCATGGCTGACCGCCTCGGCGAGATCTCCGGCATCGAACGGGTCGTCGGCCACGGTGCTGGTGAGCGCATCGACCGTTTCACCCAGGACGTTTCCGGTGACTCCGAGCCGGCTGAACGCCGACAGCGCGTTCGGGCTCGCGTAGATGATGGTGCGGTCCGGTTCCAGACGCACGACACCGTCGCCGACCCGCGGACCCGAGCCCTCCTCGATGCCCGCCCCCGCCGCGGGGAAAGTCCCGTCCGCGACCATGGCGGCCAGATCGGCGGCACTCTGCAGGTAGACGAGCTCCAGCTGACTTGGTGTGCGCACGCTGGCGAGGTTCGCATCCTTGCCGAGCACGGCGATCACCTCTCCGTCTGCACGGACCGGGATCGCCTCGCGGCGGATCGGCAGATCACCCTCCCAGTCCGGCTCCCCCTCGCGGAAGATGCGGCCCTCGGTGCCCGCGATCCGCAACGGAACTGCCCGCTCGCCGCGCAGGAGCACGCCGACCTGGTCGTTCTGGTATGCCGTCGGACCGGTCGTCGGCCTGCACTGGGCCACGCACAGGAACCCGCCGACGCTGCCTGCCTCCCCGTCCGGCACGGCCACCGGCACCCAGAGCAGCAGGTCGGCGAAGGCCAGGTCGGAGAGCAGCTGCCACTCGCTGACCAGCCGCTGGATGTGCGTGACCTGCGCGTCGGACAGTCCCGTGCGCGCGGCGAGAACGTCAGAGAGTGCAGACATCGGCGTCAGCCTGCCATGCCCGCAGACCCGCCCCCGACGCCGGTGCCGGTGTCGCGAGCGCGCGCGAGTCGGGCGCTACTCGGCGCGGTACTCCAGGTGGGAGGTCTCCAACGAGACCTCGGTGATACGGAGCCGGATCCGCGCGTGCAGGCTCTGCGGTGCCCGGTCACTGCCACAGCAGCGGGCGATCAACGACCGGACGTCCTGCTCGAGGCCGTACTGCTTGAGGCACGGCGCACATCCGTCAAGGTGCTGGCGAATCCGGTTGCGCAGCGTGTCGTCGGACTCGTCGTCCAGGTAGAGATAGAGGTCCTTGAGGACGTCTTCACAATCGATATTGCCCGGCCCGAATCCCATGCCGCTCATAGGTCGCCACCGGCCACCGGCGCGCCGGCTGGGATCAGCCCGCGACCGCGGGCGTAGTCGGCCAGCAGCACCTGCAGCTGCTTGCGTCCCCGATGCAAGCGGGACATCACGGTCCCGATCGGCGTTCCCATGATGTCTGCGATCTCCTTGTACGCGAACCCTTCGACGTCGGCCAGGTACACAGCCAGGCGGAAGTCTTCGGGCAGGGCCTGCAGGGCGTCCTTGACGTCTGAGTCGGGTAGGTGGTCCAGCGCTTCCATTTCGGCCGAGCGCAGTCCACTGGAGGTGTGCGACTCGGCCCGGGCGAGCTGCCAGTCCTCGACGTCCTCGCCGTTGGACTCGAGGGGTTGGCGTTGCTTCTTGCGGTAATTGTTGATGAACGTGTTGGTGAGGATGCGGTACAGCCACGCTTTGAGGTTGGTGCCCTCGGTGAATTGGTGGAACGCCGCGAAGGCCTTGACGAAGGTCTCTTGCACCAGATCCTCGGCATCGCTGGGATTGCGGGTCATCCGCATAGCCGCGGCGTAGAGCTGGTCCAGGTAGGGCAGCGCGTCGCGCTCGAACCTCGCCCGCCGGGACTCCACTGTCTCTTCTGCCACTGCACTCCCCTGCTCGCCGCTCGCCGGCTCGCGATACGGATTCACCGAGGATACGGCCCGGCGGATCGGCTTGCCGAGGGTGCTCATGTCGGGCGCTGTGGTGCGGTTCGCCGGCCACGGCGCAAACCTTCGCGCGAGCCGTTCACGTTGCGCCACCGACATTGCCCGGGCCCTTCTTGTGTCCACGCCTGCTGCGGTCCACGCGGTGCGCAGATCCATCACATCCTCGGGCCACAACCATCGCGGGCCTGGCGTTCATTCCCGCCTCCGTCCTCGCCCATTACGCTGCGGCTGTGGCGACCGGAACCCCAGCGACCTCGGCACTGGCCCGCAGCGGCGTCAGCTACCGGCTCCATCCGTACCCGCACGACCCGCGAGCGCAGGCCTACGGAGACGAGGCCGCCAGCGCGCTCGGCGTCTGCCCGGATCGGATCTTCAAGACCCTGATCGCTACCGTCGACGGGAGGCTGGTCTGCGGCGTCGTGCCGGTAGCGGCCCACCTCGACCTCAAGGCACTGGCCGCCAACGTCGGAGGCAAGCGCGCGGAGATGGCTGACCCGCAGACGGCAGCTCGCGCTACCGGTTACGTCGTCGGCGGGATCTCGCCGTTGGGCCAGAAGTCGCGGCTGCAAGTCCTCGTCGACTCCTCGGCCGCCACCTTCGAGACCGTGTTCGTCTCCGCCGGCAGGCGCGGGCTTCAGGTCGAGCTCTCGCCGCAGGACCTGCTTCAGGTCGCGGCCGCCGCCCTGGCGCGGATCGCGGCGAGCTGACGGCGGCCAGGGGTCACCGGATCAGGTCAGCCGGCACACGAAGGTGACTACGGCCTCGGCGACTGCGGCGGTGTCCTTCTTCAGGGAATGATCAGCTCCGGCCACCACGACCAATGTGTCCACCTCGTCGCGCGGCGGCATGCCGAAGGGGTCGCGCTCACCCTGCACCACCAGGATCGGCACCGACGGCTGTCCGAGCTCCTCGATTCGGGTTCGGTCGGGTCTGCCCGGCGGGTGCAGCGGGAACGCCAAGGCCACGACCGCGACGGCTCCCGCCGCGTCCGCGGTGCGGCAGGCCACCCGAGCTCCGCTCGATCTGCCGCCCGCGACCAGCGGCAACGATGATCCGCGTGCCGGCT
>JALYIS010000287.1 GCA_030775705.1 Actinomycetota bacterium | reverse complement strand
GGACCGGGATCGACGCGGTGGCCTGGGCGCACCGCGCGGCCGAGTTGGGCGCGGGAGAGATCCTGCTCAATTCGATGGACGCAGACGGTACCCAAGACGGGTTCGATCTGGAACTCATCCGTCTGGTGCGGGCGGCCGTTACTGTGCCGGTCATTGCCAGCGGCGGAGCGGGAGCTCTGGAGGACTTCGCCCCAGCCGTCGCGGCAGGCGCCGACGCGGTCCTGGCGGCCAGTGTCTTCCACTTCGGTGACCTGACGGTGGGGGCGGTAAAGGATCGGCTGCGTGCGGAGGGCATCGATGTGCGCTGAGGGTGCTCAGATCGCGATCTGTGCCCCGCTTACAGCCCTGACGTCCGCGGGCGCTCCGCCGTAGTCGACCCGCGCGACCCGCTGGCGTCCGAACGTCACCAGCGCCAGCTCCAGTGGATCCCCAGAAACGATCACCGAGGCGCCGCCTCGTTTTGCACGGCGCGTGGACAGTTGCGAATGACCCGGCCAGATCAGTGTCACCCCGACCGGTACGTTGCGCATGGTCAACGGCGCGCTCAGATGTAGCCGCTGCCAGATCGCTCGCTGTCGGGCGACGCTGATCGGCCGTGGGCTGTACTCAGGCCCAACGCGCCGAACGTCCTCATGATGGATGGCGTACTCCAAGAGATTCACCGCCTCGCGCATCACCGGCAGCGCCCAGGGCGAGAACCGTGGCGGCCCGGCGTCGAGGCTGTCGACCAGCTCGGTATAGGGATCGGCGGCGACGATGTCGGCCAATCGGGCCTCGGCTCGCGCGCGGAAGCCGTCCACTGGCAGTCGGCCGAGCGCTTCGGTGAGCGATCGTTCGCGCTGCACCATGTGCGCGGTGAGCTGTGCTGCCGTCCAGTCGCCGCAGAGGGTGGCCGAATCCGGGGGCGTCCGGCGCAACGTCTGGCAGAGCTCGTGTCGTTCGTCGAGCGCGTGGGGGTGCATGAACGAAGGGCGGACCATGAACGAAGGGTATTGTCGGACCCTGCTGGGTGCACATCGGTGTGGGGCGGACAACGAAGGGCAGCGCACAGTGAGCGACGATGACGCCCCCGACACCGCGCCGTCGGTTATCTGGTCGGTGGCCGCGGGGGTTGGCCCGCTGCCGTTCCTGGCGGTGTACGCGGTGATATTCCTCGCGCACGGCTTCCTCTACCCCGTGCAGCCGCCCGACATCACCAGCACCCGTTCCGGTGAAGCCGTGGCCGGTGTGGTCGCCGTACTGGTTGCCGTGCTCATTGTCGCGACCATCTGGTCCTTCATGAACGGGCGTCGTCGCTGGCCGTTCGTGATCAGCCAGCTGGGCGTGCTCGCCACGACCGTCGACTTCATCGCCGATGCGCGGACTGGCTCGCCCGCGGTACCCGCCGGACTGCTCTTGACCTCCACCGCCGCGATCGTTCTGGCGTTTCTGCCAGCGTCTTGGGCTCACGTCGGGCGGCGCCAACCCAGATGGTTCGGTGCCCGGCGAGTGGCGCGTGCGCAGGCGGGTCGTCGTGGCGATCCGCGGGGCGCTGACATCCGCGTTTAGCGCAACTTGTGCGGTCCATACTCAGTTCACAGAAACTTCCCAGAGTTTCCTCAGGGCAAGCGCTCAGGCTGACCACAGCGCGTACCTCGGGGACAACTAGGGAGCCGACCGGAATGAGTGCAGCTGTGGCGTCATCACCTACTCAAAAGCGTCGAGTCCTCGTGGTCGACGATGAAGACAATGTCACCCACCTCGTCTCGTCAGCGCTGCGTTTCGACGGCTTCGAGACCATCACCGCAGACAACGGCACTGCTGCCCTGGTCGCGGTGGCGGAGAACGACCCGGACCTCATCGTGCTGGACGTCATGATGCCCGGCCTCGACGGCCTCGGCGTCCTGAACAGTCTCCGCTCCGCCGGCTCGCAGGTCCCGGTGATCTTCTTGACCGCTCGTGATGCGGCCAACGACCGGATCGGCGGCCTTCGCTCCGGTGCTGACGACTACGTCGTGAAGCCGTTCAGCGTGGAGGAACTGCTGGCTCGCGTCCATGCGGTGCTGCGCAGGTCTGCGCCCGACGCGGGCCGGGACGGGATCCTGCAGATCGCCGATCTCGAACTGGACGAGAACAGTCACGAGGTGACCCGAGGTGCCCAGGAGGTTCATCTCACGGCCACCGAGTTCGAACTGCTGAGATACCTGATGCGCAACGAGCG
This sequence comes from Actinomycetota bacterium, assembly GCA_030775705.1. Taxonomy (GTDB): domain Bacteria; phylum Actinomycetota; class Actinomycetes; order Mycobacteriales; family Jatrophihabitantaceae; genus JALYIS01. The sequence continues at coordinate 30,039 of JALYIS010000287.1, read as the reverse complement.
CGTTGTGCTGTCCAAGGCACAGATCCTCGACCGGGTGTGGAAGTACGACTTCCAGGGACAGTCGAACATCGTCGAGCTCTATATCGGCTACCTGCGCAAGAAGGTCGACGCGGTCGACCCCAAGCTCATCCACACGGTGCGCGGCGCGGGCTACGTGATCAAAGCACCGCGCGTCTGAGGAGAATCCTCAGCCCAGTCATGTCGCGACGTGCCAGGCTGGACGCGGTATGAGCACCGACGAGCGATCCGACACCGGCAGCGACCCGCTGGTCGCTCCGCCATGGGTCGGCGGCGTCGGGCCGAGCGGCCCGAGCTACTGGACGCCGCCGCCAACCCCACCGCCGCCAACCCCACCGCCGCCAGCCCAACCTCCGCCAGCCCAACCTCCGCCAGCCCAACCGCCAGGCTCCGTGCCTACGGTCGGCGCGAGTGAGGACCTGCCCGGTGACCGCGCTGCTGGTTCAGTCGGTTCGATTCGGCGGCTAGTGTGGCGCGCTGCGCCACGGAGCCTGACCTCACGGTTGGTCGTCGGAGTGGTCTCGCTGGTCGTGGTGCTCGTGCTGGCGACCGGCGTAGGGACGTATTTCGCCCTGCGCCCCTTCCTGCTTACCCGCCTGGACCAGCAGTTGACGGCGACTGCGAGCGTGCCGTCGATCAACCGGCTGCTGAGTCCTTCAGAGCGTGGCTTCGGCGGCCTTCAGGTTCCCCAGAAGATCTGGGTAGCGATCCTCGACAAGTCCGGGAGCCCAACCACCTATCAACCAACCGGTCCGGAGTTCAGCCAACTTACGCTCACCGACGCGCAAGCTCGTGAATTGGCGTCGGGCACCGCCGGTCCGGTCTCCCGGATGACCGTGGACCACACTCATGTGCGCCTTGTCGCGGTCAATGCGCTTCTTGGCCAGACAAACACGGTGACGGGGATAGCGACGCAACAGCCCGTCACCGTGCTGGTCGGCTTGTCGCAGGGCGAGGTGGATCGCACACTCGCTCGCCTGGTCGTGCTGGAGTGGGTCATCGGGGGGGCGGCGGTCGCGCTTGCGCTGCTCACCACGACCTACGGGGTACGGCTGGGCTTGCGTCCGCTACGGCGCGTGACATCGACCGCGCGCGAGGTGACCGCGGAGTTGTCGCCCGAGGGTGCGGGCCTGGACCGTCGCGTGGCGGTCACCGAATCTGACACCGAGGTCGGCCAGCTGGCCGACTCGATGAACACCCTGCTGGCCGCAGTCGAGACGCAGTTTGCCGCGAGACTCGCCCATGAGGAGCAGATGCGGCAGTTCCTCGCCGACGCCTCCCACGAGCTGCGGACGCCGCTGACATCCATCCGTGGGTATGCGGAACTGGCGCGGATGAAGGGGGAGTCAGGTGTCGGCAGCGAGACTGCCGACAACCTGGCCCGGATCGAGTCCGAAGGCACCCGGATGTCTCGGCTCGTGGACGACCTGTTGACGCTGGCGCGCAGTGATCGCGGAAACACGCCGCGCAACGAGTGGGTCGATATGAACGATCTGGTGGGCGACGCCGTCACCGATGCCAGGGCGGCCTACCCGACGCGCCGGATCGACGAGAGTGTCGTCAACGGATTGGCGGTGATCGGCGACCGAGATCAACTATTGCGCGTCGTCCGGAATCTGGTGACCAATGCGGCGATCCACACCCGCCCGGACGGGCCGATCGCAGTGAGCGCGGTTCGCGAATCCGATCTGGTCGTCATCCGTGTCTCGGATTCGGGGCCAGGGCTGCCCGCTGAGGAGGCGGCGCATGTCTTCGAGCGATTCTGGCGTGCCGACAAGGCCCGCACCCGCGTCCGCGGGGGCACCGGGCTAGGCCTGGCGATCGTGGCCTCCACCGTCCAGGCGCACGGCGGCAGCGTCCGTTTCGACAGCACCGTGGAGACCGGTAGCACCGTAACGGTGAGCCTGCCGATCGCAACTGCCTAGCGGCGTTCGGCACAATCGTCTCATGCCCGCGCGCGCTTCGTCCGAGCTCGACCCTGCCATTGCCGACCGCCTCAAGCGCGACCAGGGGGGCTTGGTCGTCGCCGTCGTGCAGCAGCACGACACCGGTGAGGTGCTGATGGTGGGCTGGATGGACGACGAGGCACTGCATCGCACGATGACGACTGGACGGGCGACCTACTGGTCGCGCTCGCGCAAGCAGTACTGGGTGAAGGGCGAGACCTCCGGGCATGCCCAGTTCGTCAAGTCCGTCGCGATCGACTGCGATGGCGACTCCCTGCTCGTCAAGGTCGACCAGGTCGGCGCGGCCTGCCACACCGGAGATCGCTCCTGCTTCGATGCCGGCAGATTGCCGGTGGGAGGGTGACGACCAGCGCTGCTGAGCTCGCGGACCTCGCGAAGACACACCGGCTGGTCCCGATCACCCGGACCTTATTCGCCGATGCCGAGACCCCGGTCGGTGTCTATCGCAAGCTGGCCGGCGGTCGCCCCGGCACCTTCCTGCTGGAGTCCGCAGAGCCCGGCGCCTCGTTCTCACGTTGGTCGTTCGTGGGGGTCGACGCCGTCGCGTCGCTCTCGGTCCTGGACGGTCGGGCTAGCTGGGGGGGGCAGGTGCCAGCCGGTCTGCCCCTCGATGGCGATCCGCTCGCCGTCCTCGGGGCGGCGTGGCGAGCGGTGAAAGGTCCGCGCCTGCCGGGCCTGCCCCCCTTGACCGGAGGCTTCGTCGGGTACCTCGGCTACGACGTGGTGCGTCAGATCGAACGACTGCCGTCGAGCGCGGTTGACGAACTCGGGCTGCCGGATCTGACCATGCTGCTCGTCACGGATCTCGCGGCGGTCGACCACCACGAGTGCACGGTGGTGCTCATCGCCAACGCATTGGTCGATCCCGCGATGTCGCGGGTCGACATCGACGCGGCACATGCCGACGCGGTGCGGCGCCTGGATTGGATGCAGGCGGCGCTGGCCACCCCGGCTGAGCCGACCGTCGCGTCGCTCACGCCGACTCCGCCCCGCCCGGCGACATCGCGGACGCCGCCAGGGCACTACCAACCCGCGGTGGAGCGTGCCCTGGAGGCGGTCCGCTCGGGCGAGGTGTTCCAGATCCAGATCGGCCAACGCTTCACGGTCGAGACGACTGCTGATCCCTTCGACGTGTACCGCGTGCTGCGCACGCTGAACCCCTCGCCGTACATGTATTACCTGCGCACGCCACAGGTTGACATCGTTGGCTGCAGCCCCGAGGCCCTCGTCACCGTCAAGGCCGGGAACGCGGTTCTGCATCCGATTGCCGGCACTCGCAAGCGAGGCGAGTCCGCGGAGCGCGATGCGGCGCTCGCCGCCGAGTTGATCGGCGACCCCAAAGAACAGGCCGAGCATGTGATGCTTGTGGATCTCGCTCGAAATGATCTGGGGCGCGTTGCGACGCCCGGCACCGTTGAGGTGGTCGAATTCGGAGCGGTCGAGCGGTACAGCCACGTCTGGCACATCGTCTCGACCGTGCAGGCCGAGGTGGCCGAGGGCAAGGACGCTTTCGACGTGCTCACCGCTACCTTTCCGGCTGGCACTCTCACCGGCGCGCCGAAGGTCAGGGCCATGGAGCTGATCGACGACCTGGAGCCGGTCCGCCGAGGCATCTACGGCGGCGCGATCGGATATCTCGACGCCGCCGGTGACCTGGACATGGCCATTGCAATCCGCACCGCGGTGATTCGCGACGGGGTGGCCTACGTGCAGGCGTCGGCCGGCGTCGTCGCCGACAGCGTCCCGGCGCTAGAGGAACTGGAGACCCAAAACAAGGCACGCGCGGTGCTGCAGGCGATCGCGACGGCCGAGACACTGCGACCGGTGAGCGCTCCCGACCCAGCGCCGGGCCTGGCCACCGATGCGTAGCCGCCTGCAATTTGGCGCTGCCTTGTCCGTGGAGCTGCTGGCTGCCGTTGCGACGCTGCTGATTGCGACGCGAAGCTGGCAGACAATCCTCACGTCGCGACCCCGACCGCTGGTCGACGACCTGCTGGAGGTGTCCGGTCGAACGCTGGACGCCGCACCGACTGCCCTCGGACTCGTGGCCTTGGCCGGTGTCGTTGCGGTGCTGGCCACCAAGGGAGTTGTCCGCCGCATCGTCGGCCTCGTGCTGGCCCTGGCTGGGGGTGCCGTGGTGTGGCGGTCGGTCGCAGACATTGCGCTCGTCAGCACTGCCCGGGCGCGGGAGCTGGTGAGCTCACACCACTCCGCGATCAGCGTCTCCGCGGGTGGCGCGCCGCACGTCAGCGGTCATCCCTATTGGCCGTGGCTGTCTGTGGTCTGTGGCGCACTGATCGCCGTCGCGGGTGCCGCGATCGCGACCCGCGGCCAGCAGTGGGCAGTCATGTCGGCACGCTACGAGGCGCCGGTCGCCCGAGTTCCCTCGGCGGAGGACGCCGCCATCACGCGCGCTCGTGCCGACGCATCGATGTGGACCGCGCTGGACCGGGGCGACGATCCGACGCGGGGCGATGCCGATGGGGACCCGCATGCGCGGTGAGCGCGCACCGGCAGTCCTTCCCCACCCGGGCGTCATGAACTCCTGTTCGGTGGTTAGGCTCGCCACACGGATTGCGCGCCAATATGCGGTGGCAGAGGGGGAGTCAGCGAGTGTCCAGCGTCCTTGACGAGATCGTCGCAGGTGTCCGCGAGGACGTCGCCGCTCGCCAGGAGGTGCTCCCGCTCGACGCGGTCATCGCACGAGCTGCCGCTGCCCCCCCGGCATGTGATGCTCTCGCCGCCTTGCTGGCACCCGGAGTCGGTGTGATCGCCGAGGTCAAGCGCCGAAGTCCTTCCAGGGGTGCGCTCGCGACGATCTCGGATCCAGCGAGCCTGGCGTCAGAGTACCAAGCAGGCGGCGCGCGCATGATTAGCGTGCTGACCGAGCAACGCCGCTTCGGCGGTTCGCTCGACGACCTGGATGCCGTGCGCGCCGTCGTGCGTATCCCGGTGTTGCGCAAGGATTTCGTGGTGGGTTCCTACCAGGTCCACGAGGCTCGAGCCCATGGCGCGGATGCGGTGCTGCTGATCGTGGCCGCCCTTGAGCAGAACGCCCTTATCGGACTGCGTGAGCGCATCGAATCGCTCGGCATGACGGCGCTGGTGGAGGTGCACACCGAGGAAGAAGCGTCGCGCGCGATCGATGCCGGAGCTCATGTCATCGGTGTGAACGCACGCGACCTGCACACCCTCGACGTCGACCGCTCGACGTTCGAGCGGATCGCGCCGGGGCTGCCGTCGCGCATCGTCAAGATCGCCGAGTCAGGGGTACGCGGACCGATCGACCTGATCGAGTACGCGGCCGCCGGCGCCGACGCGGTGCTCGTCGGCGAGGGGCTTGTCACCACAGCAGATCCCCGCCACGCAGTTGCCGAACTGGTTACCGCCGGTGCTCACCCGGCCACGCCGCGCACCGCGCGCTGACCCGACCGGCAGCTGTGGATCAGCGCTCGGCGGCGGTGCGCAGGTCCAGCGTCGCCTGGGCCAGCGCTGATTCCGAGCTCACGTTGAGCCCGACGGTCAGTCCGAATGTCGAACGGTCCATCCACACGCACGCCGTGAACGAGCCGCCCGCCGCCGCAGGCTGTCCGCAGCGAAGCACCCCCCCCAGCGATCCGGCCGCGAAACTATCGAAGGTCAGCGCACCCGCGCCGCGCAGGAAGTCGTCAGCGTTGGTGGCCGGTGACGCCGAGTTGAGGATCTCGCGTGCCCGCTCGTTGTCCTTGGCGTTGACCGCGACGAACACGAGATCGGGTGTGCCCGAACTGCTCTCGCTGTAGGCCGCGACGAGTGCGTGGTCGTAGATGCCGCTCGTCCGCGCCGAGGGCGCGCTGATCCGGATACGCATCTGGTCCTCAACGTCTTGGCCGAGCTGTCCGGTCAGGCGTTGGTAACTTCCGAACGACTCGGGAACGGAGAGGGCGCGCACCGGCCCGCGCAGTGGGGAGCTACTGCTGGTACCGAACGCGATGATCACGGCGGCCACCGCGACCGCCGCAACCACCGCGCAGGCGGTGACGATGACCGCCAGCCGCGATCGCCGTTGTGGTGGATGCGGGAACCCCGCGGGCGGCGGGTAGCCGTACGGCTGTGGGAACCCCGCCGGGGACGGGTAGCCGTACGGCTGTGGGAACCCCGCGGGCGGCGGGTAGCCATACGGCTGCTGGCTCGCTCCGGGCGGAGGAAAGCCGGGCGGGGGAGAGCCGGGCGTGGGAAAGCCGGGGAACGAGGAATCCGGTAGCTGGTGGGGGTCGATCGGGTCACTCACCGAAACCCCTTGCCGCCGTCATCCGCATCGTCGTGCGCTGCGTGACCGTCGTAGGACTCCCTCTTCGCCGGGTGGCCGTAAATCCAGGGCTGCGTCGACTATTGCACAACGGGCGAACGCGAGGTCTGGCACCCTTTGGCGCGGACCGCGTTACGGGTCAGCTCAGGTGTCGTTAGGACACACGAGCCGTCGAGCCGGCCACAGGCGTTGCAGAGGAGCAGCCGTGCAGAGCAAGAGGACCGCCACATCCGCCATTGTTGCGGCGGCACTCGCCTGCGCATGCGCGGGCGGCGTCGCGGCGTTGCCAGCGACGGGGGCAGGTGCCTCGACGGCTATCGCCTATGCACCCCTCGATCGCCCCGGGCCAGCTCTGTCCGTATCGCAGACGGCGCTGCGAGCCGCGCTCAAATGCTCTGGCAACTTCGCCACAGGCACCCTGGAGCCCGTGCTGCTGAGCCCGGCGACGGGCGTCACGCCGGACCAGAACTACTCATGGAACTACGAGCGGGCGTTCACCGCACAGGGAAGGCCCTGGTGTGCGGTCACCATGCCGTTCGACACAGAGGGTGACATCCAGACCGCCGGCGAGTACCTCGTTGCCGCTATCCGGACCGTGCATGAGATGGCGCACCGGCGGATCGCTGTGCTCGGCCACAGCCAAGGTGGCATGTCGATGCGCTGGGCACTGCGGTTCTGGCCCGATACCCGTTCGATGGTCGATGACGTGATCGGGATGGCGGGTTCCAATCACGGCACGACATCCCTGGCGACCTGCATCCAGGGATTGACGCTCTGCCCGGCTGCTTCCTGGCAGCAGAGCAGCGCGGCCAGGTTCATTGCGGCGCTGAACAGCGGCGCCGAGACCTTCGCCGGCATCTCCTATACCGAGGTGTTCACGCACACCGACGAGGTCGTCGATCCCAACTCGACCGACGCGAACTCCTCGTCGGCTTTGCACACCGGGGCGGGGATGATCACCAACGTCTCGACCCAGGACATCTGCCCACTTGATGTGAACGAGCACCTTCAGGTCGGCACGCTGGACGCGACGGCCTACGCCTTGGTGCTCGACGCCCTGGACCACGCGGGCCCGGCCGAGGTGTCCCGGATCGACCGCGCGGTGTGCCAGCGGCCGTTTCAGCCTGGGGTGGACCCGGCAAATGTGAACATGTACGTCCAGATTTTGAGCGGTCTACCCGGACTCGCGGCCGTCGTGCTGCCCGATCTCAACCTTGCCGGAGTGCCGGAAGTGTCCGGCGAGCCACCTGTGCAGTGCTACGCGTTCGCCTCGGGATGTCCCTGACCTGTGCTATGCCGGGCTTCTTGTTTGGGCCTGACCGGTAGGCTCACTCACATGATTGCGGCGCCGGACAACGCGGGACGATGGCCCGGCTGACCTCTTCGTCAGCTCGCCGATCCTAGTTCTGGAGTCAGCCGTGAACCAATCCACTGCGGTACCCGACGCCACTGGCCACTTCGGCCCGTATGGGGGACGCTTCGTCCCCGAGGCTCTCGTCGCCGCCATCGATGAACTCACCACCGAGTTCCACGCGGCGCAGGCGGACCCGCACTTCGCTGCGGAGCTGAATCGCCTGCTACGCGACTACACGGGCCGGCCGTCACCGCTCACCGAGGTCGCTAACTTCAGCGCACACGCGGGCGGGGCGCGCATCCTGCTCAAGCGGGAGGACCTCAACCACACCGGCTCCCACAAGATCAACAATGTCCTCGGCCAGGCTCTGTTGACCCAGCGAATCGGCAAGAAGCGGGTGATCGCCGAGACCGGTGCCGGACAGCACGGGGTAGCGACGGCGACCGCCGCGGCGCTGATGGGTCTCCAGTGCACGGTGTACATGGGCGAGGAGGACACCCGGCGGCAGGCCCTCAACGTCGCCCGGATGCAGCTGCTCGGTGCGACCGTGGTGCCCGTCACCACCGGGTCGCGCACCCTCAAGGACGCGATCAATGAGGCGATGCGCGACTGGGTGACCAACGTAGAGACGACCAACTATGTATTCGGTACCGTGGCCGGCCCGCACCCGTTCCCGCTGATGGTGCGCGAGTTCCAGCGGGTGATCGGAGACGAGGCACGCGCTCAGGTCCTCGAACGCATCGGACGACTTCCTGACGCGGTCGCGGCTTGTGTGGGTGGTGGATCAAATGCGATCGGGATCTTCACCGCGTTCGTCGAGGACGAGCAAGTACGCCTGTTCGGATTCGAGGCAGGCGGCGATGGCGTCGACACCGGACGCCACGCGGCGACGATCACCGGCGGCGTCCCGGGCGTCTTGCACGGTGCGCGCTCATACCTGCTCCAGGATGACAACGGCCAGACAGTCGAGTCGCATTCGATCTCGGCCGGCTTGGACTATCCCGGAGTCGGCCCCGAGCACGCATATCTGCACGACAGCGGTCGCGCCGAGTACCGGGCCGTGACCGATGCCGAGGCGATGTCGGCGTTCTCCCTCCTGTCCAGAACCGAAGGGATAATCCCGGCCATCGAGTCTGCGCACGCCCTCGCCGGGGCACTTGACCTCGGGCGTGAATTGGGCCCGGAGGCGGTGATCCTGGTGAACCTGTCCGGCCGGGGTGACAAGGACGTCGCGACCGCGTCGACCTATTTCCGGCTGGCTGGTGCAGACGGGAGTCCGGCATGACCGCGTTGTCAGACGCCCTGGCGAAGGCGCGCGCGGACAGCCGGTCAGCCCTCATCGGCTATCTCCCGGTCGGGTACCCCAGCGTCGAGCTGTCCATCGAGGCCATGCAGGCCATGGTCGCGGGTGGGGCAGATGTCATCGAGGTGGGCGTGCCCTACAGCGACCCCGTGATGGACGGACCGACGATCCAGGCGGCTGCCGAGCCTGCGGTTCGGGCGGGGGTCAATATCGACGATGCCCTGCTCGCCGTCGCTGCCGTGGCACGTGCCGGAGCAGCGGCGGTGATCATGTCCTACTGGAATCCGATCGAGCGCTACGGCGTCGACCGGTTCGCGCAGCAACTGGCTGACGCCGGCGGCGCCGGCGCCATCACGCCGGACCTCATCCCCGACGAAGCGCAAGCGTGGCTGGCCGCAACGGATGAGCGCGGTCTCGACCGGGTATTCCTCGTCGCACCCTCATCGTCGGATGACCGCATCACGGCAACCACGGCCGCGTCACGCGGCTTCGTCTACGCCGCGTCCACGATGGGCGTCACCGGCACCCGCGCGGCGGTCGACGGCGGTGCGCGCGCCCTGGTGACGCGCGTGCGCAACCTGGCCCCCGACATTGCTGTGTGCGTCGGCCTGGGGGTGTCGACAGGTGACCAGGCGGCCGAAGTGGCGCAGTTTGCTGACGGCGTGATCGTCGGCTCCGCCTTCGTCCGGCAGCTGCTCAACGCACCTGATGCACGCGGAGTCGCCGGGGTGGGCGCGCTGGCACGTGAACTGGCCGCCGGAGTTCGGGCACGCTGAGGAGGACGGGCGGCGTGCCGGGGAATCGTGCCTGGGCAGAACTCGAGGTCCCTGGCGCCGGTTCACGGCACCAGCAACAGCTTGCCCGTGGTGCGACGTGACTCCAGATCGGCGTAGGCCCGCGCTGCCTGGTCGAGTGGATAGCGGCCACCGATCGCGACCTTCAGTTCGCCCGCGGCGATCGCAGCCAGCACTTGCCCGGAGCGCATGAGCAGCTCCTGCCGGTCGGCGAGGTAGTTGACCAACGTTGGCCGGGTGACGAAGACAGAGCCCGCCCTGTTGAGTCGCTGCGGATCGAACGGCGGGACCTGACCGCTCGCAGCGCCGAAGAGAGCGAGCAGCCCGCGCGGGCGCAGGCAGTCCAAGGACGCGTCAAAGGTTGCCTTGCCGACACCGTCGTAGACAACGTGCACGCCCCCGCCGGACGCGGCGCGGACCGCTCCCGCAAGGTCAGGTGCCTGGTCGTAGCGGATCACGGCATCAGCCCCTGCACCTAGGGCGATCTCCTGCTTGGCCGCGCTGCCTACGGTGCTGACCACGTGGGCGCCCTTGAGCTTGCACATCTGCACGAGCAGCTGTCCGGTCCCGCCCGCGCCCGCATGGACCAGGACCTCGTCGCCGCCCTTGACCTGGAACGTGGAATTGACGAGGTAGTGCGCCGTCATGGCCTGCAGCATGGCGGCGGCGGCCACCTCGGGCTCAACTGCAGCGGGGATGAGGACGGCGTCCGCCGAGTCGATCAGCGCGTAGGTTGCGTGACTGCCGTTCGCGGACGCGCTGGTCACCATGTCGCCCGCGGTGAACTCGTGGACCTCAGTGCCCACGGCGGCCACGCGCCCGGCGCATTCGCTGCCCAGAACGAATGGCGTCGCCGCCGGGTAGATCCCTTGGCGTCGGTAGACATCGATGAAGTTGACCCCGGAGGCGATGACCTCGACGAGGATCTGGAGCGGGCCGGGGTTTGGGACGTCCACGGTGCGGACCTCCAGTACCTCCGGTCCGCCGTGGCCGGTCACGACGAGGGCGCTCATGTGTGGTGCTGGCATTCCTGCACGGTAGTCACTGCGTACCGCGCCTGCGACCGGCAGGGCGTTGCCGTGCGGCGGCTACGGTAGACAGGTGCACCCGCTCGCCTCCATCCCGAGTCCAACCCAAAGTGTCTGGCACCTGGGACCCCTGCCGATCCGCGCTTACGCGCTGTGCATAGTTGCGGGCATCTTCGTTGCTCTCGCCCTGACCCTGCGCCGCTGGCGTGAGCGAGGCGGGGTAGACGAGGACGTATGGGACGTCGCGGGGTGGGCGATCGTGTTCGGCATCCTCGGCGGGCGCCTGTATCACGTGATCACCGATCCAGAGCTCTATTTCGCCAAGGGCCAGCACCCGATCAACGCCCTCAAGATCTGGGACGGGGGGCTCGGCATCTGGGGCGCCATCGCCCTGGGCGCCGTCGGAGCGTGGATCGGCTGCCGGCGCAAGGGGCTGAAACTGATCGTCTTCGCCGACGCAGCGGTCCCCGGCGTGATCGCAGCCCAGGGGATCGGCCGATGGGGCAACTGGTTCAACAACGAGCTGTACGGCGGACCCACCAGCCTGCCGTGGCGGCTGCAGGTCCACGACATCAGCACGGCCAGCGGACACTCTCAGCCCTGTAGTTTTGGGCACCTGGGCGCCTCGGTCTGTGGCTATTACCAACCGACGTTCCTCTACGAGTCAGTGTGGGATCTCGCGCTGGCAGCACTGCTGCTGTATCTCGATCGCAGGTTGCGGTTGGGGCGCGGCAACGTCACGGCGCTCTATGTCATGGGCTACACCCTCGGCCGAGGGTGGATCGAGGCACTGCGCCACGACCACGCGAACCACATCCTCGGGCTGCGCCTCAACGACTGGACGGCCCTCGTGGTATTCCTGCTCGGGCTCGCCTGGTTCGTCACGCACGGCGGATTCCAAGCCGAGCGTGAGGGCACCCCCTACGCGCGTGCCCGGCCGGCGGCACCTGGCGCCCAGGCGCCTGACGGCGAAGATGCATACCCCGCTCCGGATCAAGACGCGCGTGCGGTCCAGGGCACAGCCCAGTCAGGTGAGGAGACGCAGGTCAATGTCCGATCCGACGAGTGAAATGACGCCGCTCGCCAGCCCAGAGATCCACCACGAGCACCGCGAGGTCAACGGTGGCTGGTTGCGCCCGACGGTGTTCGGAATGATGGACGGGCTGGTGTCCAACTTCGCGTTGATGGCCGGGGTGGCCGGCGCCAGTGCAACGACCAGTCAGGTCACGCTGGCCGGATGGGCCGGTTTGGTGGGTGGCGCCTTCTCGATGGCAACCGGCGAGTACGTGTCGGTGCAGAGCCAGAACGAGTCGACGCGGGCCGAGATCGAGGTCGAGCGCCACGAGCTCGAGCACAACGCCGAGGCCGAGTTGAGCGAGTTGACCGAGATGTACATCATGCGCGGGGTGGACGCCGACACCGCGCACCGCGTGGCCCGGCAGCTGTCGAAGGACCCTGATCAGGCCCTGCTGATCCACGCACAGGAGGAGCTCGGAGTCGACCCGCACCAGCTGCCCAGCCCCCTCACAGCTGCGTACTCCTCGCTGATCTCATTCAGCGTGGGTGCGTTGATTCCTCTGATCCCGTACCTCCTCGGTGCAAGATCGGTGGTGATCTCGGCCATCTGCGCAGTTCTCGCACTGTTCGGGGCCGGTGCCTTGACCTCGCGTTTCACAGTTCGCGGGTGGCGCTTCGCGGGTGGGCGTCAGCTGGTGCTCGGCGTGCTCGCGGCCGCGGTGACCTACGGCGTCGGCTCGCTGTTCCACGCGGCGACCGGATGACCAGCGGCCGGTGCCGACCTATTGCGGACCGACCGGTCGGTCCGTAGTCTCTGGGCGTGGCCGACATACCGGGGCTCGAGCTCGATGCCCTCACCGCGTGGCTGGACTCGGCGCGCCCCGGACTTCGCCGCGGATCGCTCACCGCTGAGGTCATCGCCGGCGGCAAGTCGAACCTCACCTACCGGGTCACCGACGGCTCGGAAGTCTGGGCGCTGCGGCGCCCACCGCTGGCCCACGTGCTGCCCACGGCCCACGACATGGTCCGCGAGTTCACCGTGATCAATGCGCTGCGGGCCACGGACGTTCCGGTGGCCGGCGCCATCGCGCTGTGTGAAGACATGGGGGTGCTTGGGGCGCCGTTCTACCTGATGGACTTCGTCGACGGGGTGGTGCTCGACCGCCCCGAGTCCGTCGCCGCACTCGACAGCGCCGGGGCTGCTCGGGCGTGTGAACAGCTGATCGACACCCTCGTCGCCCTGCACCGAGTGGTCCCTCAAGCCGTCGGCCTGGCCGACTTCGGCCGACCGGAAGGGTTTCTGGAGCGCCAGGTCAGGCGATGGCTGGGGCAGTGGCAGGCTTCGGAGACCGAGCCTCGACACGATTTGGATGCCGTGGTGGCCCGCCTTGTCGACACGATGCCGACGCAGTCCGCGCCCGCGATCGTGCACGGCGACTACCGGCTCACCAACGTGATGTATCGGCCGGACCTGTCCGGGATCGCCGCGGTCGTGGACTGGGAGATGGCGACGCTGGGTGACCCGCTCACCGACGTTGGACTGTTGGTCGTCTACCAGACCCTCTCTGCGGAAGGCGACTTCGTCATGCCGCGGATGCGACCGGACGCGGGCTTCTTGACCGCGGCGCAGATGGTCGATCGCTACGGGCTGGGCTCCGACCGCGACCTTGGTGACCTCGACTGGTATGTCGGCTTCGGATACTTCAAGCTCGCCGTGGTCGCCGAAGGCATTCATCACCGATACCTGCAGGGCAAGACCGTCGGATCCGGATTCGACCACTTCGGCTCCGCCGTTCCCCAACTGCTTCAGGCAGCACTCGCAGCGCTGTCGAATCGATAGGAGCACTGATGGATTTCCGGCACAGCGAACGGTCCCTGGCGTTGCAGGTAGAGGTCCGCAACTTCCTCGACAGCCACGTCTACCCCGCTGAGCATCTCTTCGAGACACAGGTAGCGGACAACCGCGCGGCCGGTACCCCTTACCGGACCCCAGACGTGTTGCGCACCCTCAAGGACGAGGCGCGCCGCCGCGGACTCTGGAACCTCTTCCTCCCCGACGACCGATTCGGCGCCGGCCTGACCGTGTTGGACTACGCGCCGATCGCTGAACTGTCGGGTCGCTCTGCCGCCATTGCCCCCGAGGCGATGAATTGCTCGGCGCCCGACACCGGCAACATGGAACTCATCGCCATGTTCGGCACTGATGAACAGCACGCGCGCTGGTTGCAGCCCCTACTGGCCGCGGAGATCAGGTCCTGCTTCTCGATGACCGAGCCTGACGTCGCGTCCTCGGACGCATCGAACATCTCGGCGACGATTACCCGCGACGGCGACTCCTTCGTGGTCGCTGGCCGCAAGTGGTGGTCGACCGGCGCCTTGCGCCCGGAGTGCGAAGTAGCCATCGTGATGGGGATCAGTGATCCGCAGGCTGCCAAGTACTCGCGCCACTCGATGATCATGGTGCCGCTGGATTCGCCCGGACTCACGATCCAACGCTCGACCACGGTCTTCGGCTACGACGACGGTCCGCACGGCGGGCACGGCGTGATCGATTTCGACAACGTCCGGATTCCCGCGGGCAACCTCCTGGGACCACAGGGCGGCGGATTCATGATGGCGCAGGCGCGTCTGGGCCCAGGTCGCATCCATCACTGCATGCGCAGCATCGGGATGGCCGAGCGAGCCCTGGAGTTGATGTGTGCCCGGGTGAGCACCCGCTCAACCTTCGGCACGCAGATCGCTCGCCATGGGGTCGTCCAGGGATGGATTGCCGAGTCGCGCCTGGCGATCAACCAAGCCCGCCTGCTCGTACTCAACGCCGCGTGGCTGATCGATACCGTGGGGGCCAAGGGCGCCCGGTCGGAGATTGCCGCGATCAAGGTCGCTGCGCCACGAGCCGCCTCCTATGTCGTGGACCGGGCCATCCAGGCTCACGGCGCGGCGGGCGTTTCGGGCGACACTCCGCTGGCCGAGGCGTGGGCTCAGCTGCGGACTCTCCACTTGGCCGATGGTCCAGACGAGGTGCACCTGCGCTCGGTCGCGCGGGAGGAATTGCGTGCTCACCTGGTCGCCGAATGAGCCACGTACGGGCAGGCGGGCCGAGCGCGTGCCCTCGCTAGCGACCGAGACCGGCGCTCGGGCGCGGGTCCTGGATGCCGCTGTCGAACTGTTTGCCCGACAAGGTTACGACGGTACGAGCGTCGCCGAGGTGATTTCTGCCGCCGGCGTCGCCAAGGGGGGTTTCTATCACCACTTCGTCAGCAAAGAGGCGTTGCTCTTCGAGGTCTACGGCGACCTGATCACACAGCAGCTGACAGCAATGGATCAGATCATCGCCGAGCGGCGCAGTGCCGCCGACACGCTGCGCGCCCTGATCGGTGACCTGGTGGAGAGCACAGCCGCCAGCGCACGGCGCGCCCTGGTGTTCTGGCGGGAATCGCATCGCCTCGATGACGACCGGACTGCGGAATACCGGGCAGCCCGGCGGCGATATCACGACACGGTCACCCGTCTGATCCGCTCAGGTCAGGTCTCGGGTGAATTCGCCTCGGTCGCATCCGCCGAGACGATCACCTTCACGATCTTCGGAGTCATCAACGAGCTGCCACTCTGGTATCGGCCGCAAGGTCGAAAGCGTCCGGCTCAGATCGGGACCGAACTCGCCGACTTCATACTCGCCGGACTGGGAGTCATACCGTGACCTCGTGGGGACTGACCGTGCCGTTGATCAACGTCGCGCTGCCCGATCACGAGGCCCTGGTGCGTGCGATGCCGGGGTGGGGCTACACGGACGCCTGGTCGGCCGAGACAAACGGCTACGACGCGTTCACGCCGCTCGCCCTGGCCTCGGTATGGGAGCCCACACTCAGGCTGGGGACGGCGATCGTGCCTGCCTACACCCGCGGCCCGGCGTTGATCGCGATGTCGGCGGCCACGATGGCTGCCGCAGCCCCCGGTAGGTTCGTGCTTGGCATCGGGGCCTCCAGCCCCGTGATCGTGGGGAATTGGAACGGGCTTGACTTCGACGAGCCGTATCGCAGGTGTCGCGACGTCCTGCGTGTGGTCAGGGCGGCACTCGCGGGCGAACGGGTCGACGGCGAGTTCGATTCGTTCACCATCCGCCGCTTCAAACTTGACACACCGCCCCCTGTCGTCCCGCCGGTGCTCCTCGCGGCGCTGCGCCCGCAGATGCTCGGCCTGGCCGGTCGGGAGGCCGACGGCGCGATCTTAAACTGGCTGGCCTCGAGCGACGTCGCGCGCTGCGTCGACGCGATCGATAATCCTGGTGCCGATGTGGTGGCGCGGATCTTCGTGTGCCCCACAGGCGATGTCGACCACGCACGCCGCCTCGGCAAGATGCTGATCTCCACCTATCTCACGGTGCCTGCCTACGCGGCCTTCCACGAATGGCTCGGGCGTGGCGAACTACTGAGCTCCATGCACCAGGCGTGGGCCGCCGGGGATCGCGCGGGCGCCGCCGCCGCCATCCCGGACTCGGTGGTCGACGAGCTCGTGCTGCACGGGCCGCCCGAGGCGTGTCGGGACCAAGTGCACGACTATGCCAAGGCGGGAGTCAAGACACCAGTGATCGCACTACTGCCGACGCCCGAGGTCACCGATGCGGCATCGCTGCACGACACGATCCGTCGACTAGGGCCCGGGCTCTGATGCAGGTCGAGGGCAAGGTGGTCGTGGTCACCGGCGGGGCAAGCGGGATCGGCGCGGCGATGGCGCGGCGCTTCGTGGCAGACGGGGCGCAGCACGTCACGGTCGCGGACCTGACGGGCGAGGGGGCCATGGCGGTCGCCGAAGAGATCGGAGCGGAGGGGGTCCAGCTCGACGCCGCAGACGCCCAACAGGTCGCGGCGCTGGTCGACGGCGTGCTGGCGCGGTACGGGCGGATCGATCTGTTCTGCTCGAACGCGGGGATCACCACCGGTGTCGAGCTCGAGGATCCGGACGACCTCTGGCACCGCGCATTCGAGATCAACACCATGTCGCACGTCTACTCGGCGCGGGCAGTCCTTCCGTCGATGCTTGCGCGCGGCAACGGCTACCTGCTCAACACCTGCTCCGCGGCGGGCCTGCTCACCTCCCCCGGTGACGCACCCTATGCGGTCACCAAGCATGCAGCCGTCGCCTTCGCCGAATGGCTGGCGGTGACGTACGGAGGACGTGGAATCGGCGTCAGCGTCCTGTGCCCGCTCGGCGTCGCGACGCCGCTGTTGATGGAGCCGCTGGCTGCCGGCAACGCGGGTGCGCAGGCCGTGGCGGCATCGGGCAATATCGTCAGTGTGGAGCACGTGGCGGATGCCGTCACAACTGGGTTGGCGGCGGAGAACTTCCTGATTCTGCCCCACCCGGAGGTCGCGGTCTTCTGGGCACAGAAGGCATCCGATCCCGATCGTTGGCTTGCCGGCGTACGTCGACTTATTAACCGCTGAGAGGAATGACAGACATGGCTGGAGTACAGGGACGGGTCGCGCTGGTCACTGGTGCCGCGCAGGGGATCGGCGCCGCGGTTGCGCATCGCCTGGCCGCGGACGGCGCGCAGGTAGGCGTTCTGGATCTGAGCGCGGACGCCGCGCGGGCGGTCGCAGACGACATCAGATCGGCCGGCGGACAGGCGATCGGACTCGCGGCCGACGTGTCCAAGCGTGACCAGGTCCAGCGGGCTGTGGATCAGCTGGTCGGCGAGTTCGGTGGCCTGCAGATCCTGGTGAACAACGCAGGGGTGCTGCGCGACAACATGCTGTTCAAGATGACCGACGACGACTGGACACTGGTCATGGACGTCCACCTGCGAGGAGCGTTCCTTTGCACCCAGATCGCGCAGAAGCACATGGTGCAGGCCAAGTACGGCCGTATCGTCTCAATGTCCTCGACGTCGGCGCTGGGTAATCGTGGACAGGCCAACTACTCAACCGCCAAGGCGGGGCTGCAGGGACTGACCAAGACGCTTGCGATCGAACTCGGCCCCTTCGGCATCACGGCGAACGCCATCGCGCCCGGCTTCATCGAGACGGCGATGACCGCGGCGACCGCCGAGCGCACCGGCACCACCATCGAGAAGATGCGCGAGGCCGTCGCATCCGTGGTGCCCGTCCGGCGCGGCGGGGTGCCTGACGACGTCGCGAACACGGTGGCTTTCTTCGCGGCCGAGGAGTCGGGCTACATCACGGGTCAGGTGATCTACCTCGACGGCGGTCGCGGCTTGCTCTGATATACGGGCTGCGCTGACACGGGGATGCGCTGAGGCTGGCGTCGGGCACGTACCCTGAGCGGGTGTTCGACACTCTCTCTGACCGGATGGCCGCGGTATTCACGAACCTGCGGGGCAAGGGCAGGCTCTCCGAAGCCGACATCGACGCCACCGCACGTGAGATTCGCATAGCCCTCCTGGAAGCCGATGTCGCGCTCCCGGTCGTTCGCCAGTTCATCGCCGCGATCAAAGAGCGCGCTGGTGGCGCGGAGGTGTCCAAGGCGCTCAACCCCGCCCAACAGGTCATCACGATCGTCAATGACGAGCTGGTCACCATCCTCGGTGGGCAGACCAGGCGTCTGCAGTTCGCCAAGCAGCCGCCAACGGTGATCATGCTGGCTGGCTTGCAGGGCGCGGGCAAGACGACGCTGGCAGGCAAGCTCGGGCGTTGGCTCCAGCAGCAGGGCCACACCCCGCTCCTGGTGGCTTGCGACCTGCAGCGTCCCAACGCGGTGAATCAGCTCCAGGTCGTCGGGGAACGGGCCGGCGTCGCCGTGTATGCGCCCCAGCCCGGCAATGGTGTCGGCGACCCCGTACGTGTCGCACGGGAGTCGATCGACTTCGCGCGCCGTGCTCAGCACGACATGGTGATCGTCGACACGGCGGGCCGATTGGGCATCGACGAGCAGATGATGCGGCAGGCCGCCGATATTCGCGATGCCGTCACCCCGCAGGAGATCCTGTTCGTGGTAGACGCCATGGTCGGCCAGGATGCCGTGAATACTGCCCAGGCGTTTCGCGACGGGGTCGGGTTCTCCGGAGTCGTGCTGACCAAGCTGGACGGTGATGCTCGCGGTGGCGCCGCGCTCTCGGTGCGGGAGGTGACCGGAGCGCCCATCATGTTTGCCTCGAACGGCGAGAAGCTGGAGGACTTCGACCTCTTCCATCCCGACCGGATGGCTTCGCGCATCCTGGGGATGGGCGACATGCTGACGCTTATCGAGCACGCCCAGAAGACCTTCGACCAGGGCGAAGCCGAGAAGATGGCCGCCAAGCTGGCCTCGGGTAATCAATTCACGCTCGAGGACTTCCTGGACCAGTTGGTCGCCATTCGTCGCATGGGCCCGATCGGCAATCTGCTCGGCATGATGCCCGGAATGGGGCAGATGAAGGATGCCATCAGCCAGATCGACGACCGGGATCTGGATCGGACCGCCGCCATCATCCGGTCGATGACCCCTCCCGAACGAGAAAATCCGAAGATGATCAACGGATCTCGCAGGCTACGCATCGCCAACGGCGCGGGAGTCAAGGTCAATGATGTCAATCAGCTCGTCGATCGGTTCTTCGAGGCACGCAAGATGATGTCCCAGTTGGGCGGAATGCCAGGGATGCGACGAGCGTCCAACAAATCCGCGAAGGGCAAGAAGGGCAAGAAGGGCAAAGGCGGGCGCGGCCCCACCCAGCCGCGAATGCCGGCTGGATTTCCGGGGGGTATGCCGGGCGGTGGGGGCAGCTTCGGTCCGATGGCAGGCGGACCTGGCCAGCTACCGCCCGGCATGACCTTGCCGGACCTCACCAAGCTGAATCTGCCGAAGCAGTGAGCGACCCGACCCTGGCCTATCGTTGGGCGACGGCGCCCGCCCCCTTCGCCTGAACGGATAGCGCAGACCCGTGCTCAACATTCACGCCCGAGGGTTCTTCGGCAAGCTGGTTCGCCCGCTCGCGGTGCGCCTGGCCCGTGCTGGGGTGACACCGGACGCGATCACCATCTTCGGCACGGTCGGCGCCGTGGCGAGTGCCCTGATCTTCTTCACCCGGGGTGCCTGGTTCACCGGAACGATGCTGGTCTGGGCGTTCGTCATGCTGGACCTGGTCGATGGCGCCGTGGCCCGTGTCAGTGGCCGCTCCTCGAGGTTCGGCGCGGTGCTGGACTCCTCCTGCGACCGAATCGCGGACGCGGCAGTATTCGGCTCAATAGGCTGGTATTTCGCGCTGCACGGGCAGCGCTGGATGCTTCTCGCGGCGATGCTCTGTCTCATTCTCGGGTCGCTGACGTCCTATATCCGCGCCAGGGCTGAAGCGGCCGGGCTCACCGCCACGGTTGGCATCGCAGAGCGCGCGGATCGCCTCATCATCGTCTTGGTGGGCACCGGATTGTCGGGCGAGCACCTGCGGATCCCGTACCTGCAGGCCATTGCCCTGTGGGGTCTGGCCGCAGCGTCGACGATAACGGTGGCGCAACGCTTCGCCACGGTGTACCGCCAATCGAAGGCGCTCGAAGTGTCCGCCGCGCCGAGGCCGTGATGTTCGCCAAGATGCGCGGACGGTTCGCCGATCTCAGCTACGGCGCGGGCTGGGGGGTCGTGAAGGCTTTGCCGGCCGGGGTGTCGGAGCGGGCCTTTCGGGCCGCCGCGGACACCGCGGCGGTACGAAACGGCGCGGCAACCCGCCAGTTGCGCAATAACCTCCGACGCGTTGTCGGGCCGGAGATGTCTGAGCTGCGCCTGGATCAGCTCGTGGGGGATGCGTTGCGCTCGTACTCCCGATACTGGCTCGAGACCTTCCGGCTGCCGAAGATGGACCATGAGCAGGTCACCCGGGCCACGGAGTCGAACACGTCCGGGGTCGAGCATCTCGATGCTGCGCTCGCACGTGGTCGCGGCGTGGTGGTCGCACTGCCGCACACCGGCAACTGGGATGTCGCGGCACTGTGGCTCGTCCACCACGGAGTGCCGTTCACGACGGTCGCCGAGCGGCTCAAGCCCGAATCCCTGTTCGACCGCTTCGTCGCCTACCGCGAGAGCATCGGCATGGAGGTGGTGCCGTTGACCGGCGGTGAGCGCGCACCCACGGACGTGCTACGCGAGCGACTGGTCGCGGGCGGCGCGGTCTGCCTGCTCGCTGATCGGGATCTCTCGCACAGCGGGATCGAGGTGCAGTTCTTCGGCGAAGCCACGAGGATGCCGCCAGGTCCGGCCATGCTCGCGGCGATGACGGGTGCAGCGTTGCTTCCGGTGAGTCTCTGGTTCACCGACAGCGGCTGGGGCCAACTCATCGGTGCGCCCATCGAACTGCCGCAAGGCCGCCTGCGTGATCGCGTGACAGCCGGCACGCAGGCGCTGGCCGACGTGTTCGCGGGCGAGATCGCCAAGCATCCCGCCGACTGGCACATGCTCCAGCGGCTGTGGCTGGCCGACCTGCCGCCGAGACCTGTGCGCGCCCCCGCGCTCCTGGGCGAATAGTCGATGCGCGTCGGCATCGTGTGCCCATACTCCTGGGACATTCCAGGCGGCGTTCAGGCGCACGTGCGCGATCTCGCCGACAAGCTCCTCGAGCGCGGGCACGTCGTCTCGGTGCTGGCGCCTTGCGATGAAGACAGCGATCTGCCGAGCCATGTGGTGGCAGCGGGCAAGGCGGTCCCGATCCCTTACAACGGGTCGGTCGCCCGGGTCCAGTTCGGCGTCGTGTCGGCGGCACGGGTTCGCCGCTGGTTACGTGACGGGGCCTTCGACGTCGTCCACGTCCACGAGCCGGCGCCCCCCAGCCTCTCCCTACTCGCCTGCATGATCCACGACGGGCCACTGGTGGCCACGTTCCATATGGCGACGGTGCGATCACGATTTCTGTCGATGTTCGACAGCGTTCTCCAACCCTTCCTCGAGAAGCTCTCCGGTCGGATCGCCGTTTCGGCCGCTGCGCGCAAGGTCATCGTTGAGCACCTGGGCGCCGACGCGGTCGTCATACCCAATGGAGTTGCGGTCGCGAATTACCAGGATGCGCACAGGCTGGAGGGGTATCCCAGGATCGGCTCGACGGTGGGGTTCATCGGACGCTATGACGAACCGCGCAAGGGCATGGGCGTCCTGGTCGCCGCCGTCGAGCAGATGGTCGTCGAGCGCCCCGACCTGCGCCTGCTAGTGGCCGGGCGCGGCGACCGCGATCAATTTTTGGGAGGGCTCCCGTCGGGTGTCGCCGAGCACATCGACGTGCTGGGACAGGTGAGTGAGGCGGACAAGGCCAGCATGCTGCGAAGCGTCGACGTCTACTGCGCGCCGAACACGGGCCAGGAGAGTTTCGGAGTCATCCTGCTGGAGGCGATGGCGGCACGGACACCTGTCGTTGCCAGCGACCTGGAGGCATTCCGCCGGGTCCTCGGTTCCGGCGCCGCCGGCGAACTCTTTGCGGTGGGTGATCCGGGCGACCTGGCCCTGGCCCTGGGTCGGGTTTTGGACGAGCCGCAGCGGCGTGCTCGCCTGGTGAGCGCCGGTATCGCTGCCGTCGCGCCGTTTGACTGGGCCGTAGTCGTGGACCAGGTCCTGCGTGTGTATGAACTCGCCATCGCCGGTGCCGGGATGGCGCCGCGCTGAGCGGAGCCGACCCGGCCTTCGGCGAGTCGCCGTGTGGGCGACGGCGCCACCACGATTAGAGTCGTGACGATGTTGTCGGTCGGGTGGCTCGTCTTCGCCGTGCTGGTCGCGGTGCTGCTCACCATGTGGGTCACCTTCACCCTGACGCGACTGGATCGACTGCACGCGCGCGTCGACGCGGCCCAGGCCGCTCTGGACGCGCAGCTTGTGCGCCGCGCGGCCGCGCTGCAACGTGTCGCGGACTCGCCGGGCGCCGGTGTGCCCTCCCAGCTCTGCACGCACTACGAGCGCGTTGCTCTGGAGGCCCTCGCCGCGACCGAGGGCTCGCGCCAACGAGCCGAGAATGCAGTAGGCCGGGCGATGGCAGACATCGCTGGACTCGGCCACCCGTTACACCCTGCCGCAGCTGCTGAACTTCGGGAGGCGGCCGCCAGGGTGCTTATCGCCCGACGCTTCTACAATGATGCGGTGCGCGACACGCGCACCCTGCGGGCAGGGCGCATGCCCCGCCTGCTCCGCCTCGCAGGGCATCGCTCGATGCCGGTGTTCTTCGACATCGACGACACGGTGCCCGCCTTCGTCGAGACCGCCCCCCAAGGCCAGGCCGACCGCCCTATACCCCCAGACCGGGCCGGTCCTCACGACCTCAGCATCACCGATCAGGAAAAGGACCCTGTATGACTTCTGCGCGCCGGCACATCACCCTCTGCTGTGCTGCCGCTATCGCCTTGACCCTGAGCGCCTGCGGCGGCTCGCACCATCACGCGGTCGCGGCGACCTCCTCGGCCACGCCAACGCCGAGCCCGACCCATACGACTGCGGCGCCGAGCCAGCCCGCACCTGTTCCCGTCAATCCGTTCACCGGCGGCACCCCGTCGGGAAATCGGGTGGTCGCGGTGAAGATCGACGACACCGCCAACGGCCGTCCGCAGGTGAACATCAATCTGGCCGACATCGTCTACATCGAACAGGTGGAGGGCGGCCTCACCCGCCTGGTCGCCGTGTACGACACCTCCTTGCCTGTCGTGGAAGCGGTGCGCAGCACACGCGCGAACGACCCCGAGCTGCTGGGTCAGTACGGTCCGATCGCGTACGTGGCCTCGGGAGGAGCACCCAATCCGCTCGCGGTCCTCGACAACTCCGCGCTCAAATCCTCCATCAACGACCGAGGCGGACCCGGCTTCGCCCGCGATCCGAACCGCGAGGTGCCGTACAACCTGACCGCGAACCTCAGTGCCGTCGCTGGCGCACTCAAGACACCGAAGGCCAAGGACATCGGGCTGCAGTGGGGCGCTGGGGTCAACCTCAGCGCGCTGCCGGTGGCGCGCACGCTGCGCACGGTGGTCGGCAGCACGGCCGTTCGGTTTGACTGGGTCGCGCCGCTGGGCAAGTACGTCCGGGTGATCGACGGCGTGCTGCAGCGCACGGCCGCGGGCACGCCGATCGCGACGCCAAACGTGATCGTCCAGTTCTGTGCGGTCACCCCATACCCGCAGGACACCGACGTCAACGGCAACCCGTCGCAGTTCACCCACTCGATCGGGTCCGGAAGAGCGGTCATCTTCCGCGGCGGGCACTTGATCGACGGGACCTGGTCCCGGGCCAGCCTCACGGCGCCGACGCTGTTCAAGAGCAAGAGCGGAACGGTGACCACGCTCGCACCCGGCGGCGCGTGGGTAGTGCTGGTGGCAACCGGAACACTGCTCACCTCGTCGTAGTTTCGACGCAGGCGGTCCCCGCGTTGCCGCCAGTCCACGGGGCCAATCTTGGCCTGCGCGTCATCGACCACCACGCACGTAGAATTGAGGTATGTCCGAACCGTTGCAGCCGTCCAACCCCTCAGATCGCTCGACAGGAACCTCGCGGGTCAAGCGCGGGATGGCCGAGATGCTCAAGGGCGGCGTGATCATGGACGTGGTCACCGCCGATCAGGCCAAGATCGCAGAAGACGCCGGCGCCGTGGCCGTCATGGCGTTGGAGCGGGTGCCCGCCGACATCCGCGCCCAAGGCGGGGTCTCCAGAATGAGCGACCCCGACATGATCGATCAAATCATCGATGCGGTCTCCGTCCCCGTGATGGCCAAAGCCCGCATTGGGCACTTTGTCGAGGCCCAGGTGCTGCAATCACTGGGGGTCGACTACATCGACGAGTCGGAAGTTCTGACACCGGCCGACTACTCCAATCACATCGACAAGTGGCAGTTCACGGTCCCCTTTGTGTGCGGCGCCACGAACCTGGGCGAGGCGCTGCGGCGGATCACCGAGGGCGCGGCGATGATCCGCTCCAAGGGCGAGGCAGGCACCGGCGACGTGTCGAATGCCACGACCCACATGAGAGGGATTCTGGGCGAGGTGCGTCGCCTGCAGAATCTCGCCGCAGATGAGCTCTATGTGGCCGCGAAGCAGTTGCAAGCCCCGTACGAGCTCGTGCACGAGGTCGCACGCCTGGGCGCCCTGCCGGTGGTGCTCTTCACCGCCGGCGGGATCGCCACCCCGGCCGACGCGGCAATGATGATGCAGCTCGGCGCCCAGGGGGTGTTCGTCGGCTCGGGCATCTTCAAGTCCGGCAACCCCGAGCAGCGCGCCGCCGCCATCGTGAAGGCGACGACATTCTTCGACGATCCTGATGTGATCGCCAAGGTGTCACGAGGCCTGGGTGAGGCGATGGTCGGGATCAACGTTGAGGACATCGCCCAACCGCATCGGCTCGCTGAGCGTGGCTGGTAGCGCGGCCAGGCCCCGGGTAGGCGTCCTGGCCCTGCAGGGTGACGTGCGCGAGCACGTCCGGGCCCTGCAGGCCTGCGGAGTGGGCACGTGCGCCGTCCGCCGACCGGAGGAGCTGGAGCATCTCGACGGTCTGATCCTGCCCGGCGGCGAGTCGACGACCATCATCAAGCTCGCGCGCGCGTTCGATCTGCTCGAGCCTCTGCGCAAGCGAATCGCGGATGGATTGCCGACCTTTGGATCCTGCGCCGGGATGATCCTGCTCGCCGAGCGCGTCGATGGCCTGGGTTCGCCCCTGAGCGAGACGGTCGGCGGCATCGACATGACGGTTCGCCGCAATGCCTTCGGGCGGCAGGTCGATTCGTTCGAAGCAGACGTCGAGATGTACGGGCTCACCGGCGGCGCGGTGCACGCAGTATTCATCCGCGCCCCCTGGGTCGATTCGGTGGGCGAGGCGGTGACCCCCCTCGGCCACATCCGCGCGGGCGCAGGCGCCGGTAGGATCGTCGCGGTTCGCCAGCAGCAGTTGCTGGCCACGTCCTTCCACCCTGAGCTGACGGGGGATACAAGGATTCACGGGTACTTCTGCGACATGGTGAGGGCATCTTGAGCGGGCATTCGAAATGGGCCACGACCAAGCACAAGAAGGCGGTTGTCGACGCCAAGCGCGGCAAGTTGTTCGCGAAGCTGATCAAGAATATCGAGGTGGCCGCGCGCACCGGCGGCGGCGACCCCGATGGCAATCCGACCCTCTACGACGCCATTCAGAAGGCTCGCAAGACATCGGTGCCGCTGGACAATATCGAGCGGGCGGTCAAGCGCGGTTCCGGTGCCGAGGCCGGTGGCTCGGACTGGCAGACGATCATGTACGAGGGTTACGGGCCAAATGGGGTGGCACTGCTGGTCGAGTGCCTCACCGACAACCGCAATCGGGCGGCGATGGAGGTGCGCACGGTGATGACCCGCAACGGCGGTTCGATGGCCGATCCAGGTTCAGTGGCGTACCTGTTCAATCGAAAAGGCGTCGTGATCGTGCCGAACTCCGGACTCGCGGAGGACGATGTCCTGCTCGCGGTCCTCGACGCCGGTGCCGAGGAGGTCAACAACCTCGGTGAGTCGTTCGAGGTGATCAGCGAGGCCACCGATCTGGTGGCCGTCCGCACCGCACTTCAAGGCGCAGGGATCGACTACGAGTCCGCTGACATGTCGTTTCTGCCGAGCGTCCAGATCGAGCTCGACCAGGATGGCGCACCGAAGGTGTTCCGCCTGATCGACGCGCTCGAGGATCTCGATGACGTCCAGAACGTATTCGCCAATTTTGACGTGTCCGACGAGGTCATGGAAGCCCTCGAGGTTGGTTAACCAGGTCGAGGACCGGTGGGCCGTTCACGGCGGCGCCGCGCCCACGAAACGCAGTTGCGCCAGGCAGCTCAGAACGGTGTCTTCTGCCAGAACCTGAATACGTATCGACCGATGTCGGCTGGGCGACCCACGCCGGTGACGGGCACGAAAACATCGTTGAGCCGGTACACCAGGTCGAAGAACCAGGCGTTGAACAGCTGGATCTGCAGCGCCACGATGACCGCGATCATCCCCCAGGGTTTGATCTTGTCCGCGCTGGCAATGGTTTGGGGCGCGAGGTAGGGCTCGATGATCGCCCACCCGTCTAGGCCCGGGATGGGCAGCAGGTTCAGCACGGCCGCGGTGATCTGCAGGAAGCCTAGGAACGCGAGGGCCGCCCAGAACCGGACGTGCGACGAGTTCTCCTGGCCGCGGACAAGGGTGAGCAGGATCGCGGCGAATGCGACATTGGTGAGGGGACCGGCCGCCGCGGCGACGCTCTGCGTTGCTCGGCTCTGAAAGCTGTGCCGATGCAGGTAGACCGCTCCACCGGGCAGGCCGATACCGCCCTGCACGATGAACAGAAGGGGCAACAGCAGCGACAGCACGGGGTGTGCGTACTTGAGCGGGTTCAGCGTCAGGTAGCCCGCGGCCTCGACGCTGCGATCACCGGCCCGGAAGGCGGCATAGGCGTGCGCGAACTCGTGCAGGCACAGCGATACCACCCACGCGGCGACGACCATCACGAAAGCGCCGAAGTCCGCCGTGCGGGAGCCGACACCGTTGTCGCGCCAGCTGACCCAGCCTCCCAGCACGGCCAGCGCAAGGAAGCCGAGGAAGATCGGGCTCGGCCGTACGGCGCCGCGGCGGTGGCGTTTGCTCAGGTCATAGACGGACACCCCACAACGGTACGGACCTCATCGGCGACGCCCGCGCAGCCGCTCTCGAGCCGGCGCGTGTCGTTGCCGGGCGCGAAGCCGGCGGCCAATAGGCTGTCGAACGACCGTTCGATGTTTGTGACGAGGAAGGGCTGCCGTGCGTGTACTGGGCGTCGACCCGGGTCTGACTCGCTGCGGGATCGGTGTCGTGGACGGCGCCCCTGGGCAGGCCCTTACCCTCGTCCACGTAGAGGTGATCCGAACCCCGGCTGACGCCCCGATCGGACAACGGTTGGTGGTCCTGGCAGACGGCTTCGCGAACGCCATCACCGCCTTCGAGCCCGACGTGGTGGCGGTCGAGAGGGTGTTCAGCCAGCACAACGTGCGCACCGTGATGGGCACCGCCCAGGTCTCCGGCCTCGCCATCTTGGCAGCGACCCGCGCTGGTTGCGCGGTCGCCATGCATACACCCAGCGAGGTCAAGGCGGCAGTCACCGGCTCGGGCACCGCGGACAAGGCACAGGTCGCGGCGATGGTGACGCGGCTGCTCAAGTTGAGCCAGACCCCCCGCCCAGCCGACGCCGCGGACGCCCTCGCCCTCGCGATCTGCCAGTTGTGGCGGGGGGCGGCGCAGACCCGGCTGGCGGCGGCACTGGCGGGCTCGGCGAGGATTGTCAGATGACCGAGCTCGAGTCGGGCGTCGATCCCGACACCCTGCGCATGACCGTCGCGAGTCGGGACGCGGCGCGCGTGCGCGTGACCCAGTTGCGCGCTGATCTCCTCTGGGCCCCCGACGAGACCGCGGAGCTACTGACCCGTGGAGAACTGGTCGATCTCCTCGGCGCGGCGGGCGAGTATGACCAGGCCCTGTCTGAGTCTCAGCAGGCGGTCGACCGCGCGGAGATGGTCGGGACCGGTGCCCAGCAACATCTGGCGCGGATTCGCCTGGCGCAGGCGCACCAGTGGCGCGCAGAGTTCGCCGCGTCGAACCTCGAGTTCGCCGACCTGGTGCGCGCCGCCAACCGATACGGGCCGGTGATCGCGGGCTTTACCCACCATCAGGCGGGCGTGAACGCGTACGACCAAGGCGACTATGACGCCGCCGAGCGCCACTTCGGCAATGCGTTGGCACTGCGGCAGGAGTTCGAGCTGACGGACCAGGTGGCGCACTCTCGAGCCGCGCTGGCCGCGGTCGCGCGACGCGTCAGGGACGCCGCGCCGTGATCGCCAGCGTCAGCGGCGTCGTCGCGGCGCTCGGCCCGGACGGAGCTGTGGTCGATGTGGGCGGGATCGGACTTTCAGTCCTGTGCTCTGCGAGCACGATCGCCCGCCTGCAGGTGGGCGAGCTTGCGCGTCTGGCGACCAGCCTGGTCGTCCGCGAGGATTCCCTGACGCTCTACGGCTTCGCCGACGATGACGAACGAGCCCTGTTCGAACTGCTCCAGACCGCCAACGGCGTCGGACCGAAATTGGCGCAGACCATGCTCGCGACGCTGGCCCCGCGCGAATTGCGCCGGGCGATCGCATCCAGCGATCTGGCGGCCCTCACGAGGGTGTCCGGCATCGGACGCAAGGGTGCTGAGCGCATCGTCGTTGAACTTCGGGATCGGATCGGGCTGTCCGGAGCTGGCGACAGGCTGGCTGACCTGCCCGGGATCGCGGCGGTGTCACCGTGGCGAGACCAGCTCGGGCATGCCCTGGCCGGGCTCGGTTTCTCGGGCAAGGAGGCCCTCGAGGCGATCGATCTCGTCGCGGCCGATGTCGTAGACGACGATCCGCCGGATGTGGCGGCCATGCTGCGGCGCAGCATTCAACTGCTCGGGCGAACGACATGAGCGACCCGGATTTCGATGATGTCGTCTCGCCGCTCGCGGTCGCCGAGGAGC
Organism: Actinomycetota bacterium; assembly: GCA_030775705.1. Lineage (GTDB taxonomy): Bacteria > Actinomycetota > Actinomycetes > Mycobacteriales > Jatrophihabitantaceae > JALYIS01. The sequence goes on along the minus strand of JALYIS010000287.1, from coordinate 869 downwards.
GCGAGGTCGAGGCGAGCCTTCGTCCCAAGCGGTTCGCAGAGTTCGTGGGCCAACCGAAGGTGCGCGAACAGCTACAGCTGGTCCTGGAAAGTGCGATGCGACGCAACCGGCCGCCGGACCACGTGCTTCTCTCCGGACCGCCGGGACTGGGCAAGACAAGCCTGGCGATGATCATCGCCGCGGAGCTGGGCGCACCCATCCGCATCACCAGCGGACCAGCGATCGAGCGAGCCGGTGACTTGGCTGCACTGCTCACCAGCCTGGGTGCGGGAGAGGTGCTGTTTATCGACGAGATCCACCGGATAGCGCGACCGGCCGAGGAGCTGCTGTACATGGCGATGGAGGATTTCCGCGTCGACGTCATCGTCGGCAAAGGTCCCGGTGCTACTGCCATACCGCTCGATCTCGCCCCGTTCACGCTCGTCGGCGCGACGACGCGCGCGGGCCTGCTGACCGGACCGCTTCGCGACCGTTTCGGGTTCACCGGCCATATGGACTTTTACGACACGCTGGAACTTGATCGTGTGCTGGCCCGCTCCGCCGAGTTGCTCGGCGTCGCCTTGCGCCCCGACGGTTCGACTGAGATCGCCGGACGTTCGCGCGGCACGCCGCGAATCGCCAACCGGCTGCTGAGGCGGGTGCGCGACTACGCCGAGGTGCGTGCGGACGGCGTGGTCACCCGCGAGGTGGCCCAGGCCGCCCTCGCCGTCTACGACGTCGACCAGCTCGGACTTGACCGGCTCGACCGAGCGGTTCTCGACGCCCTGGTGCGCAAGTTCGCGGGCGGACCGGTCGGGGTCGGCACGTTGGCGGTAGCAGTCGGCGAGGAGGTCGGGACCGTCGAGGAGGTGGCCGAACCGTTCCTGGTG
>JALYIS010000286.1 GCA_030775705.1 Actinomycetota bacterium | reverse complement strand
CGAGAGCCTGCACGAGCAGGGCTTGCTCAGCGATGAGGAGTACGCGCAGGCCCGCGAGCGCACCACGGTCAAACCCGGGCGCCGGTGGGTGGCGTGGTGGCCACTGGCCGCGGCACTGCTGGGTCTGGCGCTAATTCTGGTCGCGTTGTTCGGCATCACCTCGTCGAGTCAGCCACGCATCCCGGTCAACGGCGCCGTTGCGGTCGCCGACCAGAACAACGCTCTGCCCGACGACGCGGCCGCGTTCACCGCGGCGACCCAGAGCGGACGTCCGCCGACCGGGCTCGGCTGCCACACCGGGTCTGGGGACAGCGACATCGCGGTAGGGACGAAGATCCTCATCGCCGATGACAAGCACCGCACACTCAGCACCACGGCGCTCACCCGTGGGGTCTTCAGCGCCAGCGGCTATTGCGTGTTCGGCTTCGTCACCACCGTGTCCAGGCAGTCTTCGGGTTACTTCGTGACGGTGGCCACTCGCGATCCCGTCTCGATCCCGCTGAGTCAGATCGCGCTACCTCAACTGGTCCTCTAGCCGGTGAAGGGGCCCGCAGGAACTGAGCTTCACCCATCAAGGCCGCCGGCATCCAGGGTCGCCTGCAGTCGCGCCTGCAGGCCTTGGCGCACCGCCGGCCACTCCTCGGCGATGATCGAGAACTGCACGGTGTCTCGTACCGTGTCGTCGGCTCGCCGCTGATACCTGCGCAACGTCGCCTCATAGGTCGCACCGAGTCGAGCGATGGCCTGTTGCGAGCGATGATTGCGAACGTCGGTGCGCAGCTGCACTCGCCCGGCGTGCAAGCCCTCGAAGGCGTAAGCAAGAAGCAGCAGCTTCGTTTCAGGATTGACCACCGATCCCCATACCTGCGGGGTATACGTGGTGCCACCGATCTCCAGACGCGCGTCCACCGGGGCGATCTCGAGGTACGAAGAGGTGCCGACGACCGTTCCGGCCGGCAAGCCAGCGTATGCACGGTTCAGTTCGACCACCCACGGCAGCCATCCCGCTTCGATCCGCTCGTGCAGGATCCTTGTCCATCCGCGGGTATCGGCCGGTCGCCCCCGCACATGCGCCCACACCCGATCGTCGTCGAGAGCTCGGAACAGCCGCTCGGCGTCACCTTCGGGATCGGCGGGTCGCACGCTCACATGTCGGCCGGACAGCGTCGTGGACGCGGGCGGCGGCCAGGTCATCACCTGCCAGCTGCTGTCCTGCGGTCGCGGATCGCGGCGCGGGTCGAAGCGCGACGGAGCCGTCATGGTCTCCAGGCCTCGTGAAAGTCCGGATGGTCGGCGAACGGGAGCGACATCAGGCGCAGCGTCGGGCAGGGCGCCGGCTGCCCGCAACCTGCGCACGACCCGTCCGAGCGATGCAAGGCAACGATGCGCCGTCGCGCATCCGACCAGACCAGCATCCTGCGCGGGTTCGCCAGGCCGAGCCATTCCTTCACCGCTGGACGGTCGTCATGCACACTGACCTCCAGCACGGCTCGCGCCACTGCCTCGTCCTCCGCGATCCGAGACAGTAGGAAGTCGGCGAGGTCGTTCACGGATGGTGTCCCTTCTTCAGCGGCGAGCGGACCCACGGTAACGGCGACGGAGTCCACGGGTAGTCCATCTGGCGAGCCGTCTTCACCGCAAGCTCTTTGCCGGCGAACCTCATGACGTAGTGCAGCGCCAGGTCGATTCCGGCGCTCACCCCGGCGGCGGTCGCGATCGGACCGTGATCGAGGTAGCGGGCATCCTCGATCACGACCAACTTGGGGAACCGCAATCGCAGTTGGGCGACGTCCTCCCAGTGTGTCGTCACGGTGCGGCCGTTGAGCAGGCCTGCGCTGGCAAGGATGAACGCGCCGTTGCAGATCGAGGCCACGGTTCGACGTTGACCGATGCAGCTGCGCAGCCACAGCAGCAGGTCTGCGTTCGCCTGGGCGGCGGTGACGATGCCCCCGGGCACGATTACCAGGTCGGCGCCCGTGTGGGTTGCGAGCCGCTCGTCCGCGGTGACCCGCAGGCCCCCACGGGCGCGGACGCGCGTCGTCGGCCCCACCGACACCGTCTCCACGTCGAACGGTCGGGGGGCGTCCGGCGCCTCGCGGGCGCGAACTCGCGAGGCGACCGTGAAGACCTCGAACGGGCCACAGAAGTCCAGGACCTCGACGTCGTCGAAGATGATGATGACGACCCGGATCGTGTGGGTGTCGCCCGACGGGGACTCGGCACTGTCTGCCTCCATCCCGCCATAGTGCATGAGTCCAGCGGTACCTGCCCGATGATTGCGGACGCCGCGTGGGGTGTCGGCTGACGGCTACCGCCCTCTGGTCGTCCGTGCAGTGATGAACAAACCCTCTGCCCGCACGCACTCCTGGCCCTGCGCCGAGATCGTGCCGACGGTCCGGATCTTGCGACCGTCCACGCCGATCTGGCGGGCCGCCACGGTCAGCGGTTCGAACAGCGGTGTCGGCCGGGGGTAGTGCATGACCAGCGTCGCGGTCATCCCGCTGTCGCCGGCCCAGTGGTTGGCGAGGCCAAGAGTGTGGTCCAGCAGCATCGCCGACACTCCGCCGTGCACCAGGCCGGGCGGGCCCTGATAGGGAAGTCCGAGCGTGGTCGCGCCACCGACCGAGCCGTCGCGCAGGCCGTCGATGTGCAACGGGGGAGCCAGCGCGTTCTCTGGCCCGGTGACCGGGTTATGGCGTGTCACGCCCTCTCCGGCCCACATGTCCACCATGCGTTCGGCGACCGTAGGGGCGTGGCTGTCCAGGTAGTCGGCGACGTCATTGAGCTGGGTCGCGACGCGGTCCATCTCTGCCGCCGTGTTGTTGCCCGCATGCAGAAGTGCCGAGATCACCCGCCGTGCCGCAGACACCGCTGCGTCGACGCCGGCATTGCGCGGCAGTGGCGTGAGCTCTGACCGGGCATCGACTTCGCTGCTCATCCGCCTCACCGTAGTGGCGGCACCGCTCGCTAACCTCACACGATGTCGATATTCGCGGTGACCGGGGCAGCGTCGGGGATCGGGGCCGCGACCCGGCGGCTGTTGCTCGAAAACGGCCACGAGGTAGTCGGCGTCGACCTCGGCGGCGCCGACATCACCGCGGATCTCGGGACGGCCGACGGACGGGCGAGCGCGGTCTGCGGCATCGAGCGGGCGTGCGCCGGCAGGCTGGACGGTCTGGTCACCGCTGCCGGCATCGGCGGCAGCTCTGTGGAGACGGGCGGCCCGCTGACCTCGATCAACTACTTCGGCACGGTGCGCGTGGTGGAGGGCCTACGCGGCGCCCTGACCGCCGCGCGAGGCGCGGTGGTCTGCGTCTCGTCCAACTCGGCGACCTGTCAACCCGGCTGGCCGGTCGCGCTCGCCGAGACATGCCTCGCCGGGGATGAGATCGCAGCGTTCCGGCTGGCCGAACAGGGCCCGTCGATGGTGGCGTACGCGGCGACAAAGGCGGCCGTAGCCTGGTGGGTTCGCACGTGCACGCCTCAGTGGTCGGCGTTCGGGGTGCGGGTCAACGCCGTCGCACCCGGCCTCATCGAAACGCCGCTGGTGACCAAGCAACGCCAGGACCCGTTGCTCGCGGACGCGATCGACACGTTTCCGATCCCGCGTGGCATGGCTGGTCAGCCCGAGGAGGTGGCCGCGGTCATCGATTTCCTGCTCAGTCCCAAGGCAGCGCTGCTGCACGGCTGCGTGGTCTTCGCCGACGGCGGGACCGATGCGCAGTTTCGGCCCAGGGACTGGCCCAGCGTCTGGCTCCCCTGACCACCGGACCTGTAACACGTTCTAGATTTGGCGGTACGATCGCGCCATGTCACGGATTGCCAGCGGTGGCGACGCGGACCTGGCCGGGTGGCTCGCGCCCCGACCACGGATGGCGATGGGTCTCGGCGGTCTGACCGACGCGGTGTACAACCACAGCGAACTGCCGCTGCGGGTGCGCGAGATCGCTCGCATGCTGATCGCCGAGGACAACGAGTGTCAGGTGTGCCGCAACACCCGTGATGCGAACGGCCCGGCGCAGGATGTCGACGAACAGTTCTACGCCCACGTCATGGACTGGGCGACCTGGCCTGGTTACAGCGAGCGGGAGCGCATCGCGGCGGAATTTGCGCAGCGTTTCGCCACCGACCATCGCAGCCTGCGTGAGGATGAAGCGTTCTGGGCGCGCTGCGCCGAGCACTTCGACGACGGTGAAATCCTGGACCTGGGGATCTGCTGTTCGCTGTGGCTCGGATCGGGTCGCCTGATGCGGGTTCTCGACGTGGCCCAGGCGTGCAGCATCATGCTGCACGAGTAGCCCGGGCGGCAGGCGCTAGCGGTTCACGCCCAGCACGAGCGTCAAGGTGAACGGGATCGTCACGGGACGCCGGATCGTCATTGCGAAGCCGTCGCCGGCCTCTGACCCGGCGATCGTGAGCGTGCCCGTAGTCATGGTGGCCGGGACCTCGTACATCACCTGCGAAGATCCGTTGAGCGAGATGTAGCGTCCGTGCACCGCGGGTGCGCCAGTCGGCGTCACGGTCACGTCCGTAGGCCGGAAGCTATGGCAGATGTTGCCGTCGGCGAGGTCGGCGGAGTGATAGCAGAGATCGAGATCAAGCAAGGCTGTCGCGGGCGACGCGGGGTGCACATAGGTCCCGGGCACGAAGAAGTAGATCCCGGCGCCGTCGAGGGTGATTGTCAGGTGCGCGACCAGCGCGCCAGGATCGTGGACGTCGGCCACCGCGTCCCCGTGCGCTGAGGCGTTCCGGAAGGCTCCGTTCGAGCGCAGGATCGCGATGTTGTTCGGTGCCGGCGCGCCCGTGAGCAGGGACAGGCGTTGGGTATAGCCGCTGTCGGTGAGGACCAGGTCGACAGCTGTAGCCGCAGTGGAAACCGCAATCACGAACAGCTGCAGATGGTTGGACCGCTGTTGCACCGCTGGCAGCCGCCGCGCTGTCGCGCCGTCGACGGATACCCCGATCTGCAACGCGGCCACCGGAGCGGCCAGGTTCTCGCCGCTGCCGAAGTCGACGGTGAATCCGATGAGCCGCTGCCCGGGCGGGGCCGACCGCTCGGCAGGCCCCGACCCGAAGTCGGTGACGGGTCCCACCTCATCCAGAGTGATGGTCGTCGTGTTCGAGCCGATGACCGCCGTCCTGGGCGCCGGCGGCAGCCGGGCGGGATGGATCACCGCGACCGGGGCCAGCGCGTTGGCCGGCGCCGCGGGCGGGATGGGTACGGCAAAACCCGCCGTGCTTCGCGGCGATGACGTCATGTCCGGGCGCACCAGGAGCATGCCCTTTGCGGCGGCTGGCTCGGGGTCGTCGGGGGCACCGCTCACCACAAGCCGCACCGAGCCGTTGGGCAGCACAACCACCCTCGAGCTGTAGGTGAGATAGGGACGAATCTCGGAACCGTCGTAGAACAGCACCGGCCCGCACAGCACTGACGAAGCGACTTCCGTCGTGCCGCCGGCGGCTTGCTGCGCAGGTCGCTGGAAGTAGCAGCGGGGCGAGCCGTGGATCACCCCGGCCCTCGCCCGCACGTAGGCGGCGAACTGCGTCTGCGCGTCGCGCAGGGTGGCATCGGGTCGGCTAATCGTGGCGCCGTTCAGGGTGAGTGTCGACGCGGGTGACCTCAGCGCGAGCCAGGTGAGTCCGGCGACGACCGTGAGGACGGCGGCGACGATGGCGAGCAGCGCCGGGCGGCGACCCATGATGCGCACCGACAAGGCGACGTCGCGCGGTACCTCGGTGTGCGATTCGGGATCGATCCACACGACCGAGGGATCGCGATCGAAGGGTCCGCCGCCGCTCACCTCACCAGCGTGCCACGCCTGAGGCGACGCGCGCCTTCGCGGAGTGCGGTCAGGCGGCCGGCGGCGCGTTGCCGAATCCGACGCCGCTACGGATCAGCGGAAGGTCCGCCATCGACGCGATACCCGGTGCGGCCGCGCAGACCGCGGGGATGGCATTGAGCGCCTGCATCGCGGTCGCCACGCTGGCGGCACGGACGTGCTCGGCGATCGGGACCCGGCGTTCGAAGCTCGCCATCGTGAGCACGTGCGCCCGCAGGGACGGGTCCCCCTCGATGGTGAGCGTCCAACCGTGCAGGGGCGAGGGCCAGTGACCGGGATATTCGCCGCCGACGGTCCACAGGGTCTCGATCTCTACCAGGGCGACGCCGTCGCGGCGGCCGACCCAATTCCAGCGCTGCGCGGCCGCGGTGCCCGCGGCGAGGGTGATGCCGAAGATCTCGTGATCGTGCTGCGCGGGGATGACCTCGACTCCGGTGGTGACCTCGTCGAGCCCGGCACCAAGGGTGTCGCCGATCAGCCAGACCTCCTCCTGGAAGATCGCGCTGTTGAATCGCAGGAACTCGCTGGCCGACTCGCTGACCTGGTCGATCGGATGACCGAAGCGCATGTTGTCGAAGGTGATCCCGGTGCTCTCGTAGAACGACCAGTCGGCGCGTTCCTGCAAAGTGATCTTGTCGATGGTGCGGCTCATGCCCGAGAGCGCAAACGCCAGCACGCCGCTCAGGTTGCCCGGGTTCAGTCCGGTGCCGTGTACCGAGGTCCCACCCTGCTTACACGCACGCAGCAATTGCGACAGGTGCGCCTCGGGCAGACGCCGGGGATGGAAAAGGAAAGCGGTGGTCACGACGTTCTTGCCGCTGGCGAGGATTCGGCACACCTCGTCCAGGGAGGTGTTGCGTGGGAAATAGGCCACGCAGTCCGCGTCTATCGCCAGCACCGTCTCGGTGTCCATGGTGGCGACGACGCCGGTGCGTGGGCGTCCGGCGAGCTCACCGGCGTCGCGGCCGTGCTTGCTCTCGGAGTACACCTTGACGCCGGCGAGTTCGAGGTCAGGGCGATCCAGAATGGCCCGGAGGGCCTCGGTGCCCTGCGCTCCGGTTGCCCACTGGATGACGCGATAGGTCATCCGAGCGCGTCGGCGATCGTCGGCAGCATCCGCGGGTCGGTCTGCAACAGCAGGGTCGTGATGACGGTCTGCTCCCACTTCTGCAACTCGTCGCGAATCTTGGCGACCGGGCCGATCAGTGCGATGTCTTCGATGAGGGCGGTCGGCACCGCGGCGATGGCCTCGGCCTTGTGCCCGGCCAGGTACAGCTCCTGGATCTTGAGCACCTCGTCCGGATAGCCCAGACGACTGAAGACGTCGGCGTGAAAGTTCATCGACCTGGCGCCCATGCCGCCGATGTATAGGGCGGTGGAGGGGCGCACGAGATCGGCGGCCGCCTCGACGTCGTCACTGACGATGACCGGGAGGAAGGCCGGCACCTCGAAGTCGGCGAGACTGCGCCGCGCACCGGGTCGGGCGAAGCCCTCGGCGAGCGCCGATCGATAGAACCCATCGGTCTTCGGCGAGAAGAACATCGGCAGCCACCCGTCAGCGATCTCGGCGGCGAGTGCGACGTTCTTGGGGCCTTCGGCGCCGAGCAGGATGGGGATGTCCTCGCGCAGCGGGTGGACCGTCGACTTGAGCGCCTTGCCCAGGTTCATTCCGCCCGGGTGGGGGAGGGGGTAGAAGTCGCCCTCATGGGTGACCGGGACGTCGCGCTTGAGGATCGCCCTGATCACCTCGATGTATTCGCGCGTGCGCGCCAGCGGCTTGGGGTACGGCTGGCCGTACCACCCCTCCACCACCTGGGGTCCTGAGGCGCCGAGCCCCAGCATGAACCGCCCACCGCTGAGGTGGTCGAGGGTCATCGCCGCCATCGCGGTCGCTGCCGGGGTGCGGGCCGAGATCTGGAGCACGTTGGTACCCAGGCGCACCTTCGACGTCGAGGCGCCCCACCAGGCCAGCGGAGTCAGACAGTCCGACCCGTAGGCCTCGGCCGTCCAGATCGAGTCGAACCCGACCTGCTCGGCCATGGCGATCGCCTCGGTGACGCCGGCCGGCGGCCCCGATGACCAGTAGCCGGTGTGATAGCCAAGTTTCACGGTGGTGCCTTTCGTTCGGGGCCGCCTCGCACGCCGATTGATGCCTAGAATCGGGCAGCGCAAGCCACTGATCGTGACACACAGCAACACCGATCTTCAGCGCGGCTCGACCACTGAGTTGCGCACAGGATCGGTTCGACTACGTTTCGGCGATATGTCTGAGGCTTCGCTTCGGTTCGACGTCACTCCGCCGGGTGGGGTGGCGTGGCTGGACGTCTCGGCAGAGGACTCCAACGGTGACTCTGGCCGGACCCGGACGGGCCCGCTCGGGCTGCAGATCGCGCCCTGCCCCGCCTCACGTGCCCCCTACTTCTTCCGCGGCGCGCGGCTGCGTGGGACTCGGTGCGTCTGGTCCGCGTCAACGGTCAGTGGCGCCTTGCTCGCCCGGGCCGCCAGGGCAACTGGCGCTGCCCAGTCCGACGGTTCGATCCACGTCCTGGCGCGGATCGACTGCGCAGGGACGGTGTTCGACCCAGTCGGCCCGTCTTCGAGCGGGATGCTCCGGATCGTCGACGCCGCCGAGGCGGTGACCGAACAGTTCATGGGCAACTCGCACGTCTTCACGCTGAGCGTGCCGCAGGCGGCCATCGGCCTCGAACCCGGGATGCTCGCCGCGATGTTCGATCAGAGTTTCGAGCTGACACAATTTCAAGCGCAACTGCTGCGCTCAGCGGTCGGGGCGCTGCTCTCCGGGGTGGACGAGCTGATGACACCGGCCAGCGTGGTGGGCGTCGATCGGTACCTCGCCGCGTTCACCGGGCTGTTGCTGCGCACGGCTGTGCGGCGGCCGGCAAGCGATCACGCCCAGCTGCAGTCGGTTCGTTCCCGAACCGACGCGATCATCTATGAGCAGGCGGCTGATCCATTCCTCACGCCGGCCAGCATCGCCGTCCAGCTCAACGTGTCGCTGCGCCAGCTCTATCGGGCGTTCAGCGGCACCGAGTCGCCGGCGGCGAGAATTCGGCGCCGCCGTCTGGACCGCGCCGCCGAACTGCTGTCCTCGCGCGGCGTGCAACCACAGGTCGAGCGCGTGGCTCGCGATTGCGGGTTTGCCTCGGCCGAATACTTCTCGCGAGCGTTTCGTCGCGAGTTCGGCATCAGCCCGCGCGCCTACCGATCGGCGCACGGGCGGTAGCTCACGAAGGTGGCGACTGCGGTGCGTCGGCCCCCTGATGTGCCTGGTAGACCTTCGTCAGCGCCTCACGCAACTGCGGCCGCTTCGTCAGCAGCGCGGCAAGGGTGTCGTTCTCGACACGCAGACCGCGCAGGCTCGTCACCGAGGAGACGGTCGCGCGGCGTTGCCCGCCACCCAACAGGGTCATTTCGCCTACCACGTCGCCCGGGCCGAGGACCGCGATCTCGGCGCGCTCGTGAAACACCCGAGCGGACCCCTCCATGATCACGTAACACGCGTCGGCCGGAATGCCCTCCTGGACCAGCGTCCACTCCGCCGGGAGTGCAAATCGCGCGCCCGCGTCGGCGAGGGCGATCAGGTCGTCCTGCGCGCAGTTGGCGAAGGTGGCGTACGCGCCCAACTGCTTCGCGATTGCCCGACTCTCGCTACCTGACATTTCGGCTCCCTGGGTGCGTTGGCGGCCAGACGGCGCGCGGGGACTCCGCGACCCCGCCTGCGGGTCATTGAACACCGTCCGCTCGACATCTCGTACCGCGAGCGCACAATCGAGGGCCGTCGAATCGAGGGTTTGCGCCGATCGGCAGGGGCACATACGCCAAAAAGCGTCCAAACTGCTCACCCGGTGGCGTGGGTGCCGGTTGCGGCTCAGCAGGCCAGGTGCTCCCTGATGGCGCCCAGGCCGAGCGTGGTCGACTCGGTCAGATAGGTGTGTAGGTGCGGGCTCGGGTCGGTGAGTACTGCGTAGGTTCGCCCGACGTCGGTGAGCAGCCGTTGCGCCGGGAGCACGGACGGACCGGTGTAGGTGATCAATTCGCTGTATCCGCAGACGAACGACGCGCCCGCCAGGTGAGTGATCAACTCCCGGCCGACGCCGCGGCGCTGCCACTCGTCCTCGACGAGCACGCCGACCTCGGCGGTGGTCACGCCGTGGGTGGCGTCAGCCGTGGCAACTGCCAGCGCGATCACCTCCCCGCGAGCGGTGCACGCCACGAAGCCCAGGGTGCGCCGTAGCGCGCGTTCGATGCCGACGGCTGAAGGCGCTCGACCACCGGCGCGGTACCGCTCGAGCAGGCTCCGGGCCGAGCAGCGCGCATGCAT
>JALYIS010000285.1 GCA_030775705.1 Actinomycetota bacterium | reverse complement strand
GTGTTGGTGAACGTGGTGAGGCCTGCCGCGGTTGGGTCGACGGTCGCGGTGTAAGTCAGCGGCACCGCAACGCCGGCTGCGAGGGCACCCACGGCCCAACTGAGCACGGTCGCTCCGGTGGCGCAGCCGTTTGAGCCGGTCCCCGCGGCGGCGGGGCTCGTGGTCACTCCGGCCGGCGGGCTGCCGTAGGCGTCGAAGGCGAGTCCCGCCGGCAGACAGTCAACCACCACGGTGTCGTAGCCGATCGGGGAGGTGGCGCCGTTGTCGGCGGTAATGGTGAAGCTGACCACGTCACCGGCGTTCGTGGAGCCGGACGCCGATTTTGTCAGTGTGGGGGTTGGCACGATGACCTGCATCGCTTCGCTGGCCTGCCGTGGCGGCAGCGAGGCACCGCCGAGGGTCGCATTGCTCGCGAAGGTGGCGGTGTTGGTCAGGATCGTCGGCGTCGTCTCGGATGGCGCTACCGGCACCCCGCCCAGGTTGACGATGAAGACCTGGTCGGCGCTGCTGGTGTTGTCGTAGCTGTTCGGGAAGCTCAGCGTTCCGCCGGACGACAAGGTGAAAGGTGCGGTGGAGCCAGGCGCTAAGTTACTGCCGACACCGGGGATGGTCGCTGTCACCGTCACCGGGGCGCCGAGGCCGGCGGGGAGCGCGTCGCTGAGCACGCCGTTGTTCACCGAGCTGTGAGCCGGGACGGTGACCTGGTAGCTGTAGCTGACGGTCTCACCCGCGACGACTTGGTTGGCGTTGTTGTGAGGATCGGTGGATGTGTCGATCGAGCTGACGCCGGACTTGGTGACCACGGCATCGGCCACAACAAGTTGCGCCTGCGCATTGGCGGCGGTGGTGTTCCACTTCGCGGTGTCCGCGGTGTCCAGCGAGTTCGTCGGGTAGAAGGTGGTGTTCGCGATTTGGGTGTTCGGTGAGGTGAAAGAAACGACCGAGGAGTTGTTGCTCAGGATGCTGGACACGCTGATCCCATCGGGTACGGTGACCCGGTAACTCACGGTCGGCTCCGTTGCGCCCGGCGCCACAAGGCCGGTGAGGGTCCAGACGATTCGGCTTTGGGTTCCGCTTGCGTTGTCGGTGCAGACGTCGTTCGAAGGCACCGCGGCGGTCACGGATGCGCAGCTCAGTGGGGTGGGAAGCAGGTCCCAGATGGTCACGTTGTCGACGGGGAAGTCGTTGCCGTTTGCGGTGGTGCCCACGTTTCGGGCGATCAGGCTGAAGTCCGCGGTGTCTTGCTCTTTGATGGCGGCGGATGCTGCGGGGGCGCCGGGCACGGTGACGCCGTTCACCGCCGTGACTCCTTTGGAAAGGGCGACTGCTGCCGAGGGCGCGATGCTGAATCCCGCCTGGGCTCGCAACGCAAAAACGGTGCCGCCGGTGCTGGTTTGGCGGTACTTCATCAGGTTGTCGGTGATGTCGACGGTTGTTGTCGCGGACGGTTGGGTGACCAATGCGCTCACATAGAGCACCACAACGGCGTTCTTGTCAACGAAAGTGTTCGCTCCCACGCTCGCCCCAATCGACCAGGTGGGCGGGGTGGTGCTGGAAAGCACCACCTGACTTCCCGGAACCGTGGTTCCTGAGCCCACGGCATAGTCGTTGAAGCTGGTGCCGGCGGGGACGAAGTCTGAGATCTGGGCATTCTTCGTCTGCGACGACGCGGAGAAGTTGACGGTGAGCTGGAAGCACACAAGGTCGCCCAACTGGAAGTTGGGAACGGTCGCGGTGCCAGACAGGTATTGCCCGGCGTGAGTGGCGCAATCGCTTGCTCCGCCGGCGACGTCAGTGCGGGGCAACACCTTCTTGTCGATCGTGGGTGGTGCTGAGTTGATCGTCGACTGTGAGTCATCCGTCACCGTATTGGTCGGACCGGATCCCAACGCGGCGATCAGGGTGCTTTGGCCGGTGATGGACACCTTGTTGACATAGCTGTCACCGGAAGACGTGGGCGCGTTGACCGTTCCCTGATAGTTGGTGCGCATCAGGGCGCTGTAGCCGATGGTGAAGTTGGCGTTGGCTGCGGTGCTGACCGTGGGGGTGAAGATGATGGTGAAGCTGCCGTCGGCGTTGACCGTCTCCGAATCAACGGTCGCATTGGTGACGGCCGCGTTGCCGGTGCAATCCGCGGGCAAAGTACCATTGACGGTCGTTCCGGCGGGCAGCAGAGGGCACAGTCCATTGGGGATGACATCGGTGACGGTGACGTTTGCGATATCCGTGTACTCGCTGGTACGCACCAACAGGCTGTAGTCGGCCGTGCTGCCGCTGACGAAGTTCGGTGTCGTGTTGGTTTTCACCACCGACAGATCCATCGACTTCACTGTCGTCGAGTCGTCGGCCTCCACCGCAGTGCTCGAGCCGGTCGCGACCGGCCCGGTGTAGGTGCCTGTGGCGATGGCCGTATTTGTATACGCCTGGGCGGTACCGTTCTGCCGACTGGACGCCCCGCTGTTGTTGTCAAGATTGGCCACCTGCCCCGAGCCGGAGCCGCTCGGCGTGCCCGTAGGGAAGACCATCGTGTTTGCCTGCAGCGGGATACCCGCCGCGTACACGATGGTCTTCGAGGCGCCGGCCGCAAAGTTGGCAAGGTTCCATGTCACCGCCGTGTACACCCCGGCCGGCTGTCCCGCCGGGTCTTGCACGGTCGACACCGACACCGGCACCACACAGTTAGCCACCGTCGGTGTGGATGCCAAAGATGCCGCCGCTGGGTATTCTCGCGCCGCGCTGTTGTCGACCCCGCCGCAGCCGAGGAACTCCAGCGCCGCCGGAATGTAGTCCACCACGGTCACCCCGTCAGTGGCGGCCACATTCGTGTTGGCAACGGTGATCGTGTACGTCGTCGGATGGTCATGCACGCCGCGCATGAGTTCGGACTCCGGGCTTGGTTCCGCCTTCGTGACCTTCAACGCGGTGACGGCAGTCTGGGTCGGAGATGCCGTGTCACTGTTGGTGTATGAGCCGGTCACCGGCGCACCGCTCGGGTCGAACTTCACCAGCAACCGCGGGTCGCTCTGGGCATACACCCCGCCCGTCCCCGATACCGCAGAGCCGACCGGGAAAATCGTCGGGTCCGCGGTCAGGCCAAAGCTCAGAGAAGCAACGTCGTTCGCGGGAAGATCCTCCACGTTGTTCCACACCAACACCTGATGCGAGATCGGGTTCGCAGGATTGCTGTTGTCGGTCACGGTCACCACCTGCGGGTCCCCGACGCTCGCCGGCGTCGTCGAGCCCGCAACATAGCTCGCGCCAACCGGCAGCGTGTAAGTGAACGCTGCGTTATAGAGGTTCGTGGCCGTGGTGTTGGTCGCCGTGAGCGTGACCGTTGAACTCGCCCCCGCGAGAACGCTCCTCGTTTCAGCCGCCGTCAGGGTGACCACGCTGTCCGCCTCGGCAGCACCGACCCCGACCATCGCCACAAGAGTCGACGTGGCGAGCAACAGCGCGAGCAACGACGCGACACCCCGCGCCAAACGACTCTCGACGAAACGCGAGAGTCGTGGGAGATCCCCCACCCGAAAATCGGATTTCAATGGACGCTTTCAGGTCAGACCAGATTCACAGCGCAGAACCGCGCTCTGTTCAAGATAGCTGCGATCAAGGTAGTTGATCGGGGCTCGTGGACAAGGCAGGACCTCGGCGTGGGGGGAGGCCCGGGCAGGGACGGGGTCGTTCATCGGTAACGAATCGCTGCGATCGAAGGACCTGTCGACGACGCTTGAATCGGAAGTAGCGAGAGCGGGACTCGAACCCGCGACACCACGAAAAGTGCAGCGGAGTTGCCACCAGATGATGTGGATGCCAGATCGCGACAGACGCTGGAAACGTCGATGCCAGAGGGTGACAATCACGCTACCGGCTGACGGTAAATGTGCGGAGTAAATGCGGAGTGCGCGGCACGGCTGCACCGGCGCCAAGGCTTCAACAGACCCAACAAAGCTGAGCTCTCGATTGTTCAACGCGTGCGACTTGAGCGGTCGTCCTCGTGAGCACGGTCGCGGAAGCAATCCGTAACATCCTTTAGGCCATGCAAACGGCGAGCCAGCTCGGATGTCGTGGAAATAGCGACGTTGCGAGCCACGATCCGGCTCAGCCGGCCGCGTTGCACAGACATTACGGGTGCCTCTTTAGCGTGAACGAAGAAGCTCTCACCTCTCACGCAAAGGTCGTTCGCATGTTCCGTCGCCCGTTGATCCCCGTGCTCCTCGCCACTGCAGCGCTCGCGACGACAATGCTGACCGGATGCTCGATGGGACCGCTGTCCGGCCCGGTATCGACCGGCGATACCGCCCCTGGCGCGTCGACCCACTCAGCGTCGCCCTCCGCGCCGGCCCACTCCGCCGCCTCGGCCGGTTCATCCTTCACCGTGCCGACGACGTGCCCGTCGAGCGCCGACATCTCAGCGATCATGGGCATTCCGGCTCCCCCCGATCCTCACCAGACTGCGACGGTCGACAGCCTCCTCTGCATCTACCTGACCGCGACGCAAGACGGGCTGATCATCGACATCGAGCCATCGAAGGGAGCCACGCCAGCCGAGGCCGAGGCACAAATGGCAGCCCAAGCACCCAGCGGTAGCGGTAGCACCTTCGCGTCCGTGTCGGGTTTCGGTGATGCCGCATATTCGATGACAAAGAACGGAGCGGTATCCGGCCTCATTGTTCTCACAGGCAGTTCGGTGATCTATATGGTCGGATCCCCCTCGACTGTGGACGGCTACGAGCGCCTGGCTAAATTTCTCTTGGGTGTCTAGTCCTTCGGTGCTTGCTGCCTCGTAACTCGACTCGCGAATGTGCGGGTGAGCGCCCTGGGTGCGGTCACTGTGGCCGCGAGCGGTGGTGAACTGCACGGTCATGCCCTCGGTGGCCGCCGTGCGCGCCTCGCGCTCGCCGTTGCCGGCGGCCCGGTGCCGAGCCAGCAACTCGCGACCATGATCTGGGGCGAAAATCTCCCTCCCAGTTGGAAGCCCGCACTCCTCGGAATCGTTCGCGGAATCCGAATGAGCATCGCGGAAATCGGTGGCCTGGGCGAGCAGTTGGTCGTGACCACGCCGGCAGGCTGCACCCTCGCGCCACACATGGCTGTCGACGTGCGCGAAGCGGCAACAGCACTCGATGACGCCCTCCAACGTCTCGCCGAGTCGCGACCGGATGCTGCCGCTGCTCCTCGGCCCCTCCTGACGAAAATGCCATTGAGTGACGGCCAATGTGCGGAGTAAGTGCGGAGTAAGACGCGGGCTCCAGCTGTGAGCGGGAGCCTACGAAGCGTGGTCGCCGAGCAGTCGCTCGAGTTCGATTAAGCCCGCCCGCCGACGCCGCGGAACTTCGAGGCTAGACAGGAAGACGTCATCTTGCCCTTCGTCGACATCCATTTTCAGGCCCCGCAAGTGGTACAGCACTTCCTTCCTCGCGCTGAGGTCGGTCCACCCGGTGACCTCGTCGCACACCGATCGAACTGCGCCCGCACCGTTCAGCAGCAGGAAGTATTCGGGGCCGGTCGGCAGCACCAGCCCGATCGTTGAACTGGGAACGGTTCATCGGTTCGACCATGGTGCAACGGCTCTATTTCCCGGGCACCGGATACACGCCCGGACGCACCGGCGAGACCCTCGATCGGCGATCTTCTGTCGCGGCGGTGAGCAAGCCAACGAGACCCAGCAACACGGCCGGGACGACTATGGCTGGGACGACGAACTGCGGTGCTCCGAACATTTCGGACGCCAGCAGTCCGCCAGCGGCGGCGCCTACAGCGGTTGCCAAGGAACGGATCACCCTGTTTCCGGTTGCGACGGCTGCGACCAGCTGAAAGCTGTACGCAATAGTCCCCGCGAGCAGCCCTGCGATGGAGAAAACGATGGCCAATCCAGCAATGAATCCGGATGCTGTCTCGTAAGCCTGATCGCCAGTAGCCGAAGCGACGATCGATGAGACCCCGAGATAGACGGCTACCCCAAGGCCAGGGACGACGGCGGATGACCCGACGATCAGTGCCGCGTTCTCGCCTTGAACGGCTGTGATCCCCATGCCGAGAGTATGAAGCTCGGGGCGGGATGTAGATATCCCCCTAACGCACAACGCCCCACCGCGAAGCAGATTCGGGGCGCAAACCGCAAACGCCTCCATCACGGAGTGAGCCGCGACCTGCATCAGTTAGTGCGGGATTTGTGCGGGCTTTTCGGCTCAAATGTCGACGTATGACAGCAATGTCACGCGAATGGTCGATAATTTTGTGTGCGCACATATTCCACTGCTGATCGCATAAACGAGGCGCTGATCAGCATTTTGCGTAGCGAGGGCGGGACTCGAACCCGCGACACCACGATAAGTGCAGCAGAGTTGCCACCAGATGATGCGGGTGACAGATCGCGACAAACGCGATGCCAGAGGATGACAGCGATGCCACTAGGTGACGGCGAATGTGCGGATTAAATGCGGGGTGTCGAGCCGTGTCTCAGTGACCGGCACGCGGAGATACTCCGATCGGAATACTACAGTTACTGTAGAAACTACTTACATGTAGTGCATGACAC
>JALYIS010000284.1 GCA_030775705.1 Actinomycetota bacterium | reverse complement strand
CGCTGCTCGTCGACGTGGGCGTCGTCGGCGAAGGCCGCGACCGCTGCTGCTTGCACCGGGCCCGGCACCATGAGCCCGGCGTGCTTGCGCACCTCGCGCAGGTAGTGGACCAACTCCGGGTCGCCGGCGTAGAAGCCGATGCGGGCCCCGGCGAAGTTGTCCCGCTTGGACAGCGAGTGCACGGCGAGCACGCCCTCGGCGCCGTGGCGCAGGATGGTGTCCGGGGGCGCGCGCCAGGTGAATTCGGCGTAGCACTCATCGGAGAGCACCGGGACGCCGCGCGCCCGACCCCAGGCTGCGGCCTCGCCGAGATCGTGGACCTCGCCGGTGGGGTTGGCCGGCGAATTCACCCAGATACACAGTGACCGGGCCGCGTCGGCATCTTCGATGTCCGCCAGCGTGCTGTAGGCGACAGCCCGGCATCGGGCAAGTATCGCGCCCATCTCGTAGGTCGGGTAGCTGATCGCGGGGTAGAGGACGGTGTCACGTGACGGGTCTCGTAGCTTGAGATATGTGGGGACCGACGCCACGAACTCCTTGCTGCCGACGCACGCGGCGATCTCGGTCGCCGGGTCCACGGTGGCTCCGAGCCGGCGGGTCATCCAGCCGGCCGCCGCGGCACGAAACGCCACAGTGCCGATCGACGGCGGGTAGCCACGCGCGGCGGTGCCGGCGGACAGTGCGGCGATCACGTCGTCCGGGGGCGGGTCGCAGGGCGTGCCGATCGAGAGATCGACCGCACCGCCGTCGTGGCGCCCGGCGAGAGCCACGATCTCGTCGAGGCGGTCGTACGGATACGGCGGCGGCACGAAGCCCGTCCCGCTCGGGTCAGGGCTACTCACCACAGCCCCCGATCGTGGGCGCACAGCTCGGGTCGAGGAGTTCGGCGAGATGGACACCGCGAATTCCCGCCAGCTGCTCGAGCTGGGTGCGACAGGAGAAACCGTCGGCGAGCACAACCACCGACTGGCCGCCCGCGACCTGGGCTGCCTGGTCCGCGGCTCGGATCGCGGGCAGCAGGGCCGTCTCGGCCACGGCAACCGAGACCTCGTAATGGCCGCGTTCGACGCCGAAGTTGCCGGCCAGCCCGCAGCACCCCCCAACCGCGTGGAACGTGGCGCGGGCACCGGCGAGTAGAGCGGCGTCGGCGTCCCAGCCCATCACGGCGTGCTGGTGGCAGTGGGGTTGCGCGACGCCGACGACACCGTCGAGCCGTGGCGGGGCCCAGCCGGGCGTCGCGGCGAGCAGCTCGGCCAGCGTGACCGTAAGTCGCTGCACCTGTTCGGCGCGTGGATCGCCTGGGAGCAGGTCGAGCAGATCGCTGCGCAGCACTGCCGTGCACGAGGGCTCCAGTCCCACGATCGCGATCCCGTCGGCGGCGGCCTGCTCAAGGGAGTCCAGGGTGCGCATCAACTGTCTGCGGGCGCCGTCGAGTTGGCCTGTCGAGATCCAGGTGAGGCCACAGCACGCGGCGGTGGCCGGAATGCGCACCGAGTACCCGGCCGATTCGAGGACTCGGACCGCCGCGCGCCCGACCTCCGGCGTGAAGTGATCGGTGAAGGTATCGACCCAGAGCATCACCGCGCCGCGGTCTGTGACCGGACGGTCGGCGCCATCAATGACCGGACGCTCGTCGAACCACCGGCGAAACGACTGCGTCGCGAACTGGGGCAATGGCCGGCGCGCGTCGATCCCGCCCATTCGCTTGGCCGCCGCGGCGAGCACTGGGCGTCGCAGTATCGCGTTGGTCAGGCGCGGAGCCGTCGATGCGAGGCGCGCCCATCGCGGCAGCCACCCGAGGGCGTAGTGCGACGGTGGCCGCAGGCGGCGGCGATAACGCTGGTACAGCACCTCGGCCTTGTAGGTGGCCATGTCGACGCCCGCCGGGCAGTCTGACGCGCAGCCCTTGCAAGACAGGCACAGGTCGAGGGCTTCGGCGACCTCGGCCGAACGCACTCCCTTGACCAGAGAACCGTTGGCCAGTTCCTGCAGCACCCGCGCGCGGCCCCGGGTGGAGTCCTTCTCGTCCCGGGTGGCCAGATAGGACGGGCACATCACCCCACCGGATGCGCTCGTATCCGCCCGGCACTTGCCGACGCCCACGCATCGGTGCACGGCCGTCGACAGGTCCCCGCCGTCGTGCGGGTAGGCGAAACCGAGGTTCGCACGGATCGGGTGGGCGGCCGGTACCCGCAGGTCGGCGTCGACCGGCGACGGGTTGACGATCACGCCGGGGTTGAGCAGGTTGCCGGGATCGAAGAGTCCCTTGATGTCGGCGAAGGTGGCGATCGCCTCGGCGGAGTACATGTACGGCAGCAGTTCACCGCGGGCCCGGCCGTCGCCGTGTTCGCCGGACATGGAGCCACCGTGTCGCGCCACCAGCTGAGCCGCCGCCACCACGAACTCGCGGAACTGGGCCGGGGCGGCGGCGAGCGGGAAGTCGATCCGTGCGTGGACGCAGCCGTCGCCGAAGTGCCCGTAGGTGAGTGCGTCCAGCCGGTGCACTGCCATGAGTTCGCCGAACTCGCGCAGGTAGGCGCCCAGTTGTGCGGGGGGTACGGCGGCGTCCTCCCATCCGGGCCACGCGGGCTCGCCCGCCGGCGTGCGTCCGCCGAGTCCGGCGCCGTCCTCGCGGATACGCCACAGCGCGCGCGCCGTCGGCCCGGTGACGACGATCGAGTCCAGGCAGCCTGCGTCCAGGACCACCTTCTCCGCGGCCGCCCGGGCCTCAGCATCAGTGTCACCGGCAGTCTCGACGAACAGCCATCCGCCCCCGCGAGGCAGTTCTGGGACGGCCGCGGCGCCCCGGCGGCGGCGCACGACCTCGACCAGACGGGCATCCATCCCCTCCAGCGCCACCGGCCGGTGCGGCAGCAGAGCCAGCACCGCATCGGCCGCGGACGGCATGTCCGGGTAGCCGAGCACCGCGAGGGCGACGGCCTTGGGCGATTCGACGAGACGAACCCGCGCCTGGAGGATGATCGCGAGCGTCCCTTCGGTGCCGACCAGGAACTTCGCGACGTCAAACCCATTCTCCGGCAGTAGGTGTTCGAGTGAGTAGCCTGAGACCTGGCGGACGAAGCGTCCGAACTCCGTGCGGATGACGCCCAACCGGGCGTTCACGAGGGCGTCGAGATCTGCGAGCAGGGCCCCAGCCGGACTCTTGCCCGCACCGAATTCGCTGGGACCCGGCCGGCCGTGCCGGCCTGCGGTCAGCCGGAGGCCGGCAGCGGTGACCAGCTCCATATCCACGACGTTGTCGGCGGTGCGCCCATAGGCCAGCGCCCGGGAACCGCAGGCGTTGTTGCCGAGCGAGCCGGCGAGGGTGGCGCGGGCGTGCGTCGACGGATCCGGGCCGTAGCGCAGGCCGTGTGGCGCGGCCGCCAGGCTGATCGCATCGAGGATGGCGCCCGGCTCGGCCCGCGCGAAGCGCGCGTCCGGGTCGACCTCGAGCACGCGATTGAGATGACGCGAGAAGTCGACGACGATGCCGGGCCCGATCGAGTTCCCCGCGGTTGAGGTGCCCGCGCCGCGCGCAGTGAACGGAACCTCCAAGCGGCGAGCGACCTCGACGGCGGCGACGACCTCGTCGGCGTGCCGGGGAAAGACGACCACGGCGGGCACGACGCGGTAGTTCGACGCATCCGTGGAGTACTCGGCGCGGCGCCTGGTCGAATCGTCGACCTCGGCGATCCCCGCCCTGCGTAGTTCCGCCGCCACCTCCCCCACCGTCGCCAGCGGTGCCTGCTGCCGGCCGGGCTGGTCACGGGTCACCCGATCATTGTCCCAGGTGGCACGCCCGCCGTTTCGGGGATGGCGTCGCTGGCTCACCGAGAAAGGTACGGCGGGGGCCGTACCGCATCGAGTCCCGCCGCCACCGCCGCCCGGGCGGCGAGCGGCCCGATCAGGTTGCCGGTTCCGTTGTAACCGCCAACCGCGATGACGCCGCTGGCCACCGGCGTACAGAGCGGGCGGGCGTCCGCGGTGAATCCGACCGACGCGCCCCACCGGTGCTCGACGTCGACCGGCCGGCCCGCCATTCGCGCGGCCACGACCTCCAGATACCTCTGGACCGCTGGCGTCGGCTCGGCGCGGGCGGTCCACTCCGACTCCTCGTACAGATCCCGGCCGCCGCCGATGTACAGGCGCCCGTCGGGAGTCTGCTGCCCGTAGTCGTAGCCCCACCGGCCGTATACCGGGCACGGCAGGCGCCCACCCACCAGCGCACGGGTGGAGAGCATCTGCAGGCGCGCGGTGCGTACGCGGGGCGCCAGCACCGGCAGCAGCTCAGCAAGACCTCCATCGACGGCCACGATGATCAGTCCGGCGCGGACAAGCCCTCGGGCGGTCCGCACCTGTCCGGGCGACACGCCAAGGGCAGGTGTGTGCTCGTGCAGCCGTGCCCGGTCGGCCAACGTGCTCGCCGCCGCGATCGCGCGCGCCGCCGGATTGATCGCCGCATCGTCGGGGAGGAAGATCCCGGTACCGAGCGGGCCTTCGTAACCCTCGACAGCGATCCCGTGGGTCCGCAGGGCCTCGGCGTGGGCCGTGCAGTCGGCCGATTCGCGGGCCCGGTCAGCCTCCTCGGCGGCGCTGTGCACGGCACCGGGCAACCCGGCCAGCCGGATGGATCCGGCGCGCCGGACGACCCCGGTTCCCAACTCCGCCTCGAGGCAATCGATCTCGCGCAACGTTTCCCGGTAGAGCGCGACCGCGGCCTGCTCGCCCCATCGGGCAATCGCCACGTGCAGGAACAACGCCGGACCGCCCAGCAGGAACCCGCCGTTGCGCCCGGCGGCGCCGGCGGCCACCCGGGCGGCATCGATACCCACCACGGACAGCCCGCGCTCTACCAACGCCGATACCGCGGCCAGGCCCGATGCGCCGAGCCCCACCACGCAGGCATCCGCACTCACGTCGCCGTCCAACGCCGGCAGTCCTGGCCATCGCCGCACCACGTCGGCGGTGTCCCAGCCGGTCACCATCGCAACCGCACGCATGCTCGGAGCGCCAACTACAAGACCTTGGAGAGGAACGCCTTCGTACGATCGTGCTGCGGGTTGGCGAGCACATCGCGTGGGTTGCCCTTCTCCACGATGACGCCCCCGTCCATGAAGACGAGCGAGTCACCGACCTCGCGGGCGAAGCCGATCTCGTGGGTGACGACCACCATGGTCATGCCCTCCTCGGCGAGCGCGCGCATGACGTCCAGCACGTCGCCCACAAGTTCGGGGTCCAGCGCCGAGGTCGGCTCGTCGAAGAGCATCAGCTTGGGCTGCATGCCAGCGCGCGCGCGATGGCCACCCGCTGCTGTTGGCCGCCCGAGATCTGGCTCGGATAGGCGTCGCTCTTGTGCGCGAGGCCCACCCGGTCCAGCAGCTGCTTCGCGCGGGCCGTGGCGACCGCCTTGCTCTCACCCTTGACGCGTATCGGTGCCTCGATGATGTTCTCGGTCGCCGTCATGTGGGGGAAGAGGTTGAAGCGCTGGAACACCATGCCGATCTCCGCACGCTTGCGGCAGACCTCCGAATCCCTGAGTTCGTGCAGCTTGTCGCCGCGCTGGCGGTAGCCCACCAGCTCGCCGCCGACGGACAGTCGTCCCGCGTCGATCTTCTCCAGGTGGTTGATGCAGCGCAGGAAGGTCGATTTTCCCGATCCGGACGGTCCGATGATCACCATCACCTCGCCCACGCCGACCTCGAGATCGATGCCCCTGAGCACCTCGAGCAAGCCGAAGCGCTTGTGGACGTTCTCCGACAGCACCATGGGCACGCCCGCCGCCCCCGCCGTCATCGCCCGCGCCCCGGCTTCGAGGCGTCGATCACGGAGCTCAGCGGGGTCGGCGCAGGCACCGAGGCGTGGAAGGTGGTCAGCATGCGGCGCAACCGTTGCAGCGGCGTGAGGGGCAGCGCCCGGGCGGCCCCGCGGCCGAAATACCGTTCCAGGTGGTACTGGCCGAAGGTCAGCACCGAGGTGATGAGCAGGTACCAGATACTCGCGACGAGGAGCAGCGGGATGGTCTGGAAGGTGCTCGCATAGATGATCTGTACCGAGTAGAGCAGTTCGGTCAGCGGGATGACACTGGCCAGCGACGAGGTCTTGAGCATCGAGATGAACTCATTGCCGGTCGGCGGGATGATCACCCGCATCGCCTGCGGGAGAACGATCCGGCGCATCGTGCTCCAGCGCGTCATCCCCAGCGATTGGGCCGCCTCACTCTGGCCCTCGTCGACCGACAGGATCCCGGCACGGACGATTTCGGCCATGTAGGCGGCCTCGTTGAATCCCAGCCCGAGGACCGCGGCGGTGAAGAACGTGACGATCGTGTTCGCGTCGTAGTGGGCGAAGCTCGGCCCGAACGGTATGCCGATCGATATCCCGGTCGGCGGCGGGAACAGGTAACTGATGTTCGACCAGAAGAGCAGCTGGACCAGCACGGGGGTCCCGCGGAAGAACCAGATGTAGAGCCAGCTCGCCCCGGACAACAGTGGATTGTGCGACAGCCGCATCACCGCGAGCAGGATGCCGCCGCCGATGCCGATCGCCATTGCCAGGATGGTGAGCTCGATGGTCAGGTAGAGCCCGTCGAGCACCCGATGGGTGAACAGGTACTTGCCGACCACGGACCAGCCGAACCGCGTCTCGACGCTGTTGCCCCGGTTTACCCGGGCGAAGACGACGGCGTGCACCAGCATCGCGCCGAGCACGACCAAGACGGCCGCGGCCACCCATCGCCCCGGGTGCCGGACCGGCACAGCCTTGATCTGTACCGGTCCGTGCCCGCCGCCGCTTGGCGCGGCGCCGCTTGACTGCATGCGGGGAGTCGCCCTGCTCAGCTGGTGGCGCCGTTGACCACCGGGGCGGTGATCGCACCAGACTGCACGCCCCACTGGGTGAGGATCTTGGTGTACGTGCCATCAGCGATGAGCTGCTTGACGGCCGCCAGCATCGCCTGGGTCAGTCCGGTCCCCTTGGGCAGTGCGATTCCGTACGGGGCCACCGCGAACGCGGTGCCGCTGGAGGTGAACTGGCCGTTGGACTTGCTCACGATGTAGCCCGCAACCTGCGAGTCAACGAAGCCGACGTCCGCACGACTACTCGACACGGCCAGATTGGCCCCGTTCTGATCCCCGAAGGCGAGCACGGTGACCGTCGGCTTGCCGGCGGTCGAGCACGCCTTTGCCTGCGTCTGCGCGTCGGTCTGCTCGGTGGTGCCGTTCTCCACGGCGACCTTGGCGCCACACAGCGAGGCCAGCCCGTCAAAGGTCTTGGTGCTGCCCGCCTTGACGTAGAAGCCCTCGCCCGCCTGGAAGT
>JALYIS010000283.1 GCA_030775705.1 Actinomycetota bacterium | reverse complement strand
ACGTCGAGGCTCTCCTGCCGCCAGAGCCCGCGGCCGCCGCGCGGATGAGCATCGCCATGATGGAACTGGGCGCGCTGATCTGTACTGCCCGGGCGCCACGCTGCGCTGACTGCCCGATTGCCGACCTGTGCGCGTGGCGACACGCCGGCTCGCCGCCCTATCAGGGGCCTGCTGCGCGCAGCCAGCGCTTCGTGGGCACCGACCGTCAGGTACGCGGGAGGCTCCTGGATGTGGTGCGGGCGACGCCGGACCCAGTCACGAGGGCCGCGCTCGACATCGACTGGCCCGACCGCGGCCAGCTATCCAGGGCGCTGGACAGCCTCGTCGCTGACGGGCTGGTCGATGCCCTGTCTGACAACCGCTACGCACTGCCGAGCTGACGTCGCCGCCAACTGACCTGCCCTCGCGGGCCGAGAGCCCCCCGCCCGCGAGTCGGCCTACTCCGCCGAGAGCGTCGCAGCCGGCGGCTCGTCGGGCACCAACACCTCAGCCTTCGCCTCGCCCCGGAAGCTGAACTTCTGCGGACCGTCCTTGACCATCGGGTCCTCGGGCACGACGTCGACAACCACGATCTGCCCCGGCAGAAGTTCGCCGAAGAGGATCTTCTCACTCAGCGCATCCTCGATCTCGCGCTGGATGGTCCGGCGAAGCGGGCGAGCCCCGAGCACAGGGTCGTAGCCCTTCTTGGCCAGCAGTGCCTTCGCCGCGGTTGTCAGCTCGATTCCCATGTCCTTGTTGCGCAGTTGGACATCCAGGCGCGCCAACATCAGGTCGACGATCTCGACGATCTCCAATTGCGACAGCTGGTGGAACACGATGATGTCGTCGATACGGTTGAGGAACTCGGGGCGGAAGTGCTGCTTGAGCTCGTCATTGACCTTGTTCTTCATCCGCTCGTAGCTGCTCGCCTCGTCGTTGGAGCCCTGGAAGCCGAGACTGACCGCCTTGGAGACATCGCGGGTACCGAGGTTCGTGGTCAGAATGAGCACGGTGTTCTTGAAATCCACGATGCGACCCTGGCCATCGGTCAGGCGCCCGTCCTCGAGGACCTGCAGGAGTGTGTTGAAGACGTCCGGGTGCGCCTTCTCGACCTCGTCGAACAGCACGACGCTGAAGGGCTTGCGGCGCACCTTCTCGGTGAGCTGGCCGCCCTCGTCGTAGCCGACGTAGCCGGGGGGTGCCCCGACCAGACGGGACACCGTGTACCGGTCGTGGAATTCGGACATGTCGAGCTGGATCAGCGAGTCGTCATCGCCGAACAGGAACTCGGCCAACGCGCGCGACAGCTCGGTCTTCCCCACCCCGGACGGGCCGGCGAAAATGAACGAGCCACCCGGGCGCTTGGGGTCCTTGAGGCCGGCCCTGGTACGCCGGATCGCCTGGCTGACGGCCTTGATCGCCTGCTGCTGGCCGACGACGCGCTTGTGCAGCTCGTCCTCCATCCGCAACAGCCGCGCGGTCTCCTCCTCGGTCAGCTTGAAGACCGGGATCCCGGTCCAGGTGGCGAGGACCTCCGCTATCTGCTCGTCGTCGACCTCGGCGACGATGTCGAGGTCGCCCGCCTTCCACTCGGCTTCCCGCTTGGCCCGGTCGCCCTGCAGCGTCTTCTCCTTGTCCCGAAGCGATGCCGCCTTCTCGAAGTCCTGCGCGTCGATGGCCGAC
Source organism: Actinomycetota bacterium (assembly GCA_030775705.1). Lineage (GTDB taxonomy): Bacteria > Actinomycetota > Actinomycetes > Mycobacteriales > Jatrophihabitantaceae > JALYIS01. The sequence goes on along the minus strand of JALYIS010000283.1, from coordinate 7,159 downwards.
TCCTTCTCCCGACGCACGTCGGCGATCCGGTCGTCGAACTCGCGCAGGTCCGGCGGTGCGGTCATCCGCCGGATCCGCATCCGGGCACCGGCCTCGTCGATGAGGTCGATGGCCTTGTCCGGCAGGAACCGGTCGCTGATATAGCGGTCGGCAAGTCCGGCGGCGGCCACTAAGGCACCGTCTGTGATCGACACGCGGTGATGCGCCTCATACCGGTCGCGCAGACCCTTGAGGATCTCGATCGTGTGTGCGACCGTCGGCTCGCCGACCTGCACAGGCTGGAACCGGCGCTCGAGAGCGGCGTCCTTCTCCAGGTGCTTGCGGTACTCGTCAAGGGTCGTCGCCCCGATGGTCTGTAGCTCGCCGCGTGCGAGCATCGGCTTGAGGATGCTGGCTGCGTCGATGGCGCCTTCGGCTGCGCCCGCGCCGACCAGAGTGTGGATCTCGTCAATGAACATGACGATGTCACCGCGGGTCCGGATCTCCTTGAGTACCTTCTTCAGCCGCTCCTCGAAGTCACCGCGATAACGCGAGCCGGCTACGAGCGAACCGAGGTCGAGGGTGTAGAGCTGCTTGTCCTTCAGCGTTTCGGGTACCTCGCCCTTGACGATCGCCTGGGCAAGTCCCTCGACGACCGCCGTCTTCCCCACACCCGGCTCGCCGATGAGAACCGGATTGTTCTTGGTCCGGCGGCTGAGCACCTGCATCAGGCGCTCGATCTCCTTCTCCCGACCGATCACCGGGTCGAGCTTGCCCTCGCGTGCCGACTGCGTCAGGTTGCGCCCGAACTGGTCGAGAACCAGCGAAGTCGAGGGTGCGGACTCGGAGGCGGTTCCAGCCGGCTCCTTGCTCTGGTACCCGTTGAGGAGCTGGATCACCTGCTGGCGCACCTTGTTGAGATCGGCGCCGAGCTTGACCAGCACCTGCGCGGCGACGCCTTCGCCCTCGCGGATGAGCCCGAGCAGGATGTGCTCGGTGCCGATGTAGTTGTGGCCGAGCTGGAGCGCCTCGCGCAGGGAAAGTTCGAGGACCTTCTTGGCCCTGGGCGTGAACGGTATGTGACCGCTCGGGGCCTGCTGCCCCTGGCCGATGATCTCCTCGACCTGCTGGCGTACGGCATCGAGGGAGATGCCGAGCGACTCGAGGGCCTTGGCCGCAACGCCTTCGCCCTCGTGGATCAGCCCGAGCAGGATGTGCTCGGTACCGATGTAGTTGTGGTTGAGCATCCGGGCCTCTTCTTGGGCCAGGACGACGACGCGACGTGCGCGGTCAGTGAACCTCTCGAACATGGGCAAGCTCCTTCCGCGCGTTGTTTCCCGCTAGGCGTCAACTCTAGTCCTGAGAGCTGACAAACTCCCCGGGTCGCAGACCTCGGACGTCCGTGCAGGGGTGGTCCATCACTTGGCCAACGATCCACAGCAGCAGATGATGCCCACCGGGTTGCGCCGACAGCGAACGCGGGGCCACGACGGTACGTTTCCGGTTGGAATCGCGCTCCCCATGCAGTGAGGAGAACCATATGCCCGACATCGCGCTCGGTTCGGTCCCCGGCGGCTCCGCGAACTTCAAGGGTTACGTGTCACGGCCCGCCGGCGGCGGCCCGTGGCCCGGCGTCGTCGCCGTTCACGAAGCCTGGGGACTGGACGCGATGATCAGGCGCCAGGCAGATCGGATGGCGGACGCGGGATATCTGACCCTGGCCCCGGATCTGTTCAGTGACGGCGGCACCAAGCGCTGCCTGGTCTCCACGATCCGGGCCATGATCCTGGGCGGTGGCAAGCCGTACGCCGACATCGAAGCTGCGCGGCAGTGGCTGCTCGACCAGGGAGACTGCACAGGCAGGGTGGGCATCCTCGGGTTCTGCATGGGGGGTGGATTCGCGCTGGCCGTCGCCGGCAGCGGCTTCGACGCGTCGGCACCGAACTATGGGGTTCTGCCACGTGATCTCGACGGTGCGCTGAAGGGCTCCTGCCCGATCGTCGCCAGCTACGGCGCCAAGGACATCGGGGCAGCCAAGAGCGTCGCGCGGCTCGAGAAGGCGCTCGCGAAGCACCATGTCGCCCATGACGTGAAGCTGTACCCCGACGCCGGACACTCGTTCCTCAACGACGGGCCGAGCGGACCGAGGGTGCTTCGCCCGCTGCTGCGCGTGGCTCACATCGGACCCGAGCCCGCGTCGGCCAGGGACGCTTGGAGCCGGATCGAAGCCTTCTTCGCCGCCCATCTGGGCGCCCCGTCGACCTGACCCGCGATCTCGGGGTCAGGTCCTCAGGGCGGGGATGTCCCGCCCCGAATCAGTGCTTGGCTGAGTAAGCCGCGAGCACCGCCGCGGGAATCCGGCCCTTCTCCCCGACCTTGTGACCGTTCTTGCGCGCCCAGGCGCGGATGGCCTGCGTCTGCTCACGGTCGCTACGGGCAACCGAGCGGGCTGCGCGTCGACCGGAGCCGGTCGGTCGCCCGCCCCGCGAGGAACGGCGCCCACTTGCTACGTACACGGCCACCGCATCGCGCAGCTTGCCGGCGTTCTTCGCCGAGAGGTCGATCTCGTAGGACGAACCATCAATCGCGAACCTGACCGTCTCGACGGCGGCGCCGCCGTCGAGGTCGTCGATCAACTGAACGATGTGCTTCTGCGCCATTGCAAATCTCCTTCGGTCCGAAACTCGAACCTTAGCGCAGATTTAAATGCACCGCGGATAGCATTCTCTCAGAGGGGCTTCAGCAACGGGAAAAGGATCGTCTCCCTTATTCCCCGACCCGTCAGTAACATGATCAGCCGATCAACACCCAGCCCCATCCCCCCGGTCGGCGGCATTCCGTATTCGAGTGCCCTGAGGAAATCCTCGTCCAACTGCATGGCTTCAGGGTCGCCGTTTGCCGCGGCCAGCGACTGCTCGACGAGACGGCGGCGTTGCTCTACCGGGTCGACCAATTCTGAATACGCAGGAGCAATTTCGACGCCGCCAATGATCAGGTCCCAGGCCTCGGCAAGACGGGGGTCATCGCGGTGCGGGCGCGCCAGCGGTCGCACCGCGACTGGGTAGTCCGTCACGAATGTCGGTTGCATCAGGGTATGCTCGACCAGTTTTTCGTAAAGCTCGAGCACGATCTGCCCGGCCGACCAATCCGGTTTGAGGGCGACGTGTAACCCCTCGGCATATCGGCGTAGCACGGTCTCTCCGGTATCCGGTGTGATCTTTTCACCAACGGCACTCGAGACTGCGTCGTGAACGGTCAGCAAGCGCCATTCACCGGTGAGCTCGACTTCGGTGCCGTCGGCGGTAATCGGGTTCGGAATACCGACCGCCGTGGCAGCATCGAGGATCAGGTCGCGGGTCAACTCCGCCATACTGTGATAGTCGCCGTACGCCTGGTATGCCTCAAGCATGGTGAACTCTGGGGAATGCGACGAGTCAACCCCCTCATTGCGGAACGTTCGTCCGATTTCGTACACCTGGTCGATGCCGCCGACGACGCATTTCTTCAGGTACAGCTCGGTCGCAATTCGCAGCGACATATCCAGGTCGAAGGCATTGAGATGGGTGTGAAAGGGCCGCGCCGCGGCCCCGCCGTGGATGGTCTGCAGGATCGGCGTCTCGACCTCCAGGTAGCCACGCGCATGCAATGTCTCGCGTAGCGACCGCACGACCGTCGCCCGGGTCACGACCATCTGCCGGGCCTCGGGGCGCACGATGAGGTCGACGTAGCGCTGGCGCACCCGCGTCTCCTCCGACAGCGGCCGGTGGGCGACCGGCAGCGGCCGCAACGCCTTGGCCGTCAGCCGCCACGAGTCAGCCAGCACCGACAGCTCACCGCGCCGCGAGGAGATGACGCGCCCCCGCACGTAGACCAGGTCGCCGAGGTCGACATCAGCTTTCCACTCCGACAGCGACTGTGCGCCGACCTGGTCCAGGGAAAGCATGACCTGCAGTTCGACACCGCCCTCCCGCAGTGTCGCGAAGCAGAGCTTTCCGGTGTTTCGCACGAAGATGACACGGCCGGTAACCCCCGCATGGGTGCCCGTTTCCTCCCCGGCCGCCAGTTCGGGAAACTCGGCGCGCACCTGCGCAAGACTGTGGGTACGGCCCACCCCGACTGGATACGGTGGCGCGTCCGAGGACCGCATGAGCCGGTCGTACTTGGCCCGACGAATGCGAAGCTGCTCCGGGAGGTCGTCCGCAGGCTCGTCGGTCACCGAGGAAGCCTATCCAGGGCTCACGATCGGGATCCGACTGACTTATGTCATCTCCAGATGGGGGCGCCCCGGCACTGCCCCGGTGACCTTCGCTACGGCATGGTCAGACACATGACGACAACACCCGAGCACGACAACGGCGCCGGCATCCGCCTGGCCGGACTGACCAAATCGTTCAAGTCGTCGCAGGGGACGGTGCACGCCGTGCGCGGTATCGACATCGCCATCGCGCCCGGCGAGACGGTCGCCTTGCTCGGCCCCAACGGCGCCGGGAAATCCACAACCATCGACATGATGCTCGGCCTGACCAAGCCCGACGCGGGAACCGTCTCGCTGTTCGGCCTGTCGCCATCGGATGCGATCGCGGCCGGAGCGGTCGGCGCCATGCTCCAGGTCGGTGGCGTCATCCAGTACCTCTCGGTTCGGGAACTGATCACGATGGTCGCCAGCCTCTACCCGGATCCGCTCGGCGTGGACGAGGTCATCGAGCTCACCAACATCACCGACCTCGCCACGCGCAAGACGACCAAGCTCTCCGGCGGCCAGACTCAACGTCTTCGCTTTGCCATCTGCCTGGTCAGCAACCCCGATCTGCTAGTGCTGGACGAGCCCACCGTGGCACTGGACGTCGAGGGGCGGCGGGACTTCTGGTCGACCATGCGCGCCTTCACCGCGCGCGGTAAGACCGTCGTCTTCGCGACGCACTACCTCGAGGAGGCCGACGCTTACGCCGACCGCATCATCCTGATGGCGAACGGGCGCGTTGTCGCCGACGGGGCGGCCACCGAGATCAAGGCAACGGTGAGCCTGCACACCATCCGCGCGACCCTGCCCGACCCGGACCTGGCGGCACTGGCCGCGCTGCCCGGCGTCACCAACGTCGACACCCGCGGCGACGCGGTGATCCTCCACTGCTCGAACTCCGACTCCGCCCTGCGAGCGCTGCTGCCCGCATTCCCGAGCGCCCACGACATCGAGGTCAAGGGTGCGGGTCTGGAGGAGGCCTTCATGCAGCTCACCGCAGATGCCACTACTGAAGGAGTCTCGCGATGACCGCACTCACCTACACACGAATCGAACTGCTGCGCACCGTGCGCAACCGGCAGTCGTTGTTCTTCGCCCTGGCCTTCCCCATCCTCTTTTACTTCCTGCTCGCCGCACCGAACAAGAACAACCACAACTTCGGCGGCGACGCGACCCATCACACCGGGCTGTTCGCACCGCAGTACTACATGGTCGGCCTGCTCGCGTTCGGCTCGATGGTGGCGGTCCTGTCCGGGGGGGCCCGAATCGCGGCGGAGCGCACCATCGGCTGGAACCGCCAGCTGCGACTCACCCCATTGTCTGCTGGGGCCTACCTCCGAACCAAGATTCTCACCGGCTACCTGCTGGCCGCCTGCACCCTGGTCTTGCTCTTCCTCGGCGGGATCTCACTCGGCGTCCGGCTGCCGTTCGACCAGTGGTTGCACATGACCGGACTTATTCTGGTCGCGCTGATTCCGTTCGCCGCCCTGGGGATCGGGATGGGACACCTGCTCAACGACGACGCGGCCGGGACCGGGATCGGCGTGGGGGCCTCGTTGTTCGCCTTCCTCGGCGGGACCTGGTTCCCGCTTACCGGAACAGGTCTTTTCATCGGCTTCTGCAAGTGCCTGCCGTCGTTCTGGCTCGTCCAGGCAGGTCACGTCGGGCTGGGATTGTCCAACCCGTGGCCGGCCCAGGCGTGGCTGGTGATCGCAGCGTGGTCCGCGGTGAGTATCGCGTTTGCGGCCTGGGCCTACCGGCGCGACACCAGCCGTGGCTGAGGTGGGACTAGGTTCGAATCACCATGAGGAATCCGTCATGACCGTGCCGGCCCGCGACGGCTTCGGGGCCGTCCGCGACGACATGGCGGGCCTGACCCGGATGTGGGGGGGCCGCTGGGGGCGCTTCCTGTTCCCAGGCTTCTGGCTGGTGTATCTGGGTTCGACGATCAGCCACATCGCCGACCATGAGACCGGCTGGCAGGCGATCACCGGCTACGTGCTCGTCGCCGCCTTCGCGATCTGCTACCTGGTGGCCCTGCCAATGGGCTGGACCGGCCGCACCGGCGCGTTCTGGCCGCTGTTCGCCGTCGCCGTGCTGCTGACGGTGACCGAGACCTTCTTCGCCCAGGCGTCCGCCCTCGGGTTCTGCGTCTACCTCGCGGTCCTGATGATCGCATCCCATTCGCGGGCCGCGCCCTACGTGGTGGCCGCGCTGGTGCTCATCAGCGGATTGCTACCCCGCTTCCTCCACTCGTGGGGCGGCAAGATCGACTGGAACACCCCCCTCACGGTCTTCCTGGTCTCGATTGCCATGATCGGCTTCTTCAAGATCATTCAATCGAACATCGCGCTCGCCGCGGCGCGCGCCGAGGTGGCCCGGCTGGCCGCCGAGAACGAGCGAAGCCGCATAGCCCGCGACCTGCACGATCTGCTCGGGCACTCACTCACCGCGATCACCGTGAAGACGGGCCTGGCCAGGCGCCTGGCCGAGCGCAGCGAAGCCGACCGTGCGCTGGCCGAGATCCGCGAGATCGAGGTGCTCGCGAGACGCACCCTGGCCGACGTCCGCGCTGCGGTGGCCGGTCACCGCGACGTCACTCTCGCCGGCGAACTGGCGACCTCGCGCGAAGTGCTGCGCGCGTCGGGGATCAACGCGGAGCTGCCGGGATCGGTCGACGTCGTCGATCCGGCCTTCTCCGAAGTCTTCGGCTGGGTCCTGCGTGAAGGGGTCACGAATCTGGTGCGGCACTCGCGTGCCGGGCAGTGCGAGGTGACCATCGGCGCTCGGTGGATCGAGATCAACGATGACGGGGTCGGTGGCACCTGCGGCGCCGGCAACGGCCTCACCGGCCTGAACGAGCGGATGGCCGCCATCGGTGGCACGGCCGTGGCAAGGCCGACCGAGCGCGGCTGGCGCTTGCGGGCCGAGGTTCCCGGC
>JALYIS010000282.1 GCA_030775705.1 Actinomycetota bacterium | reverse complement strand
GGGGGGGGGGGGGGGCAGCGCTGGTACCCGCGACGCCGGGGCGGCGCCGGTCCACGGCGCCAGTGCCGCCTCGACCTGGTCGAGGGCACGGTTCGGCGAGATGTCACCGACGATCACCAGCATCGCGCGGCTGGGCCGGACGAGTTCGGCGTGCATCGTGCGCACCTGAGCGGCGGTGGCGGCCGCGACCGCCTCGGGCGTCGGCAGGTCCACCGCATAGGGATGCCCGCCCCACATCCGGCGACCGAGCGCCTCGCTGGCCACCACACCGGGCCGGGAGCGCGCGATCGTCAGGCGCTCCACGAGGCGTTCGCGCTCGGTGGCGACCTCGGCCGTGGGATATCTCGATTCGGTGAGGACCGTGGCGAGGATTGCCAGCACTGGTCTCAGGTTCGGGGCCAAGACATGTGCGCCAACGAGGAGCCGGTCGGCGTCGACCCCCACCGACAATTCGCCGCCGAGTCCTTGGACCGCGCCGGCCAGACCTGCGAGGTCGTAGTCTCCGGCGCCCGTGAGCATGCTGTCCGACAGCAGGGCGCCGCGCGCCGGGTGGGTCGGGCGGGTGGACAGGAACGGGATGCGCAGGCGCAGCTCGACCAGCGGGACACCGGGCTTGCGCACGACGGCCACATGCAGCCCGGAGGGCAGCACCCGCTCGACGACGGTGAGTTTGCGCGGCTTGCGCGGCGCGGTCAGGGAGGGGACGGGTCTGGTCATCGTGGGCCTCCCGCGATCAACTCGACGACCGCGCGCCGCTGTGGGCGCAGTTGCGCCGCGGCGGCTTGCACGGCAGCCTCGCTGACCGCCCCGAGACGTGCGGGCAGCTCGGCAATCAGCTCGGCGCGGCCGAAGATCAGTTCGAACTTCGCCAGATCCAGCGTCCGCGACATCACCGAGTCCAGCTCGCGTAGCAGCACGCTGATCAGTCGCGTGCGAACCCGATCGAGTTCACCCACTGCGAGGCCGTCCTGCGCGATGGACTCGATCTCCTCGTCGGTCGCTCGCAGGATGGATTCCAGGTCGCCGGGGTTCGGGTAGTGGGCCGTGATGGTCATGGAAGACGGGTCCCGCTCGTCGAACGGGTCACCGAACTCGCCGAGGTAGGCCGCAACGTCGGTGACCAGCCCGTCACGGTGCACGAGGCGCTGCTGCAACCGCGAGGCGTCCCCGTCGCTGAGCACCTCGGCGAGCAGGACGCCAGCGAGGTGGGTATCCAGGTCGGCGACCGGATCGGGTACCCGATAGCCGATGGCCACCGCGGGAATCGGCGCGTGCGCATCCTCGTGGGTGCATCGCCGTTCGCCGTCCAGTGGCGGCTCGGCGAAGCTGGGCCGGCGCGGCTTGGGCCTTCGCCTGATCGAGGCGAAGTGCCCCTCGATGAAACCGATCGTCTCGTCGACGTCCAGGTCGCCGGCGACCGCCAGCACCGCGTTGGCCGGGGCGTAGTAGCGCTTGAAGAAGTCACTGGCGTCGGCGACGGTCGCGCTCTCCAGATCCTCGAAGCCGCCGTAGCCGTTGTGCGAATTGGCGAAGCTGTCGAACAGGACCGATGGCAACACGAGCCACGGGAATCCGCCGTACGGGCGATTCATGACATTGACCCTGATCTCGTTCTTGACGACCTCCAGCTGGTTGGCCAGGTTCTCCTCGGTGATACGGGGCGAGAGCATCCGGTCGGCCTCGAGGAACAGCGCCCGCTCGAGGGCGTTCGACGGCATCAGCTCGTGATAGTTGGTGTAGTCGACGTGGGTGCTGCCGTTGAACACGCCGCCAGAGGACTGCACGTAGCGGAAGTGTTCGAGCTTGTCGAGGTTCGCCGATCCCTGGAACATGAGGTGCTCGAACAGGTGCGCGAAGCCGGTACGTCCGACCGGCTCGGACCTCATCCCGACGTCGTAGAGCACGGCCACCCCCACGACCGGGGCGGACCGGTCCGGTGCGAGCACGACCCGCAGTCCGTTGTCCAGGGTGTGGTGGGTCAGGTCGAAGGCTGGCGCGGGAATGGCTGGCTGGCGTGGCACACCGACCACCCTATGCTGCGCTCGCGGCGAGTCCGGCTCGGCCGAGCTTGGCGTAGCGAGCCCACAGCAGCGCCGCCGCCTCGGCACCCTTGTAGAGCATCGACAGGTTGACCTTCTCGTTCGGAGCGTGGATCTGATCGTCGGGCAGCCCGACTCCGAGGAACACCAATGGGACGCCGAGAACCTGTTGCAGCGTGGCTTCCGGACCGCTGCCGCCCTCCCGGGTGGGTAGCACGGGCAATCCGTCGAACGCTTGGCTGATCGCCTCGGTAAGAGCGACGTACGCCGGGGTTCCCAGCGGAACCAGGCAGGGCGCCACGCCCTCGCCTTCCCACGAGATCGACGAGGTGACCCCGGCCGGGGTGTGCTCTGCGACGAACTGCTCGACCGCCGTAGTGATAGTGCGCGGGTCCTGAGCGGCGACGAGGCGGAAGGACAATTTCACGAACGCGTCACTGGGCACGATGGTCTTGCCCCCCGCCCCCTGGTATCCCCCGCCTATGCCGTTCACCTCGGCGGTGGGGCGCGCACCTAGTCGCTCCAGCGTGGTGAAGCCCCGCTCGCCCGCCAGCGCCCGTGACTTGGCCACCTCGAGGAACTCCGAGTCCGCCACCGGCACCCTCGCGAACAGTGCCCGCTCCTGCTCGGTGAGTTCAACGACGTCGTCGTAGAAGCCCGGGATCTGCACCCGACCGGCGTCATCGTGCAACGAAGCGGCCAGCCGGGCGACTGCGGTCGCCGGGTTCGGGACGGCGCCGCCGAAGACTCCCGAGTGTAGGTCGAGGTCCGGGCCGTGGAAGTCCACGGTGCACACCACCAGTCCCCGCATGCCGGTCACGGTGCTGGGCGTGTCCGGGCCGATCATGCCGGTGTCGGTGATGACGACGACATCGCAGTCCAGCCGGTCTCGATGGTCGGCGAGCAGCGCGGCGAAGTTGGGGGACCCCGACTCCTCCTCGCCTTCGATGAGAAATTTCAGGTGTACGGCCGGTGTGGTGCGCCCGGATGCGGCAAGATGCGCCCGCACTCCGAGCAGGTGGAACAGCAACTGTCCCTTGTCGTCGGAAGCTCCGCGCGCGTGCAGCACGTCGCCATCCACCGTGGGGTCGAACGGATCGGTGTACCAAAGATCGAGCGGGTCGACCGGCTGCACATCGTGATGGCCGTAGACCAGCACGGTGGGAGCGCCCGCGTCGCTACTCGGCCATTCTGCGTACACCGCGGGGAGTCCGGCGGTGGGCCAGATCTCGACCACGGGAAACCCGGTAGCCGTGGCGGCCTGCGCGAACCAGTCCGCGCTGCGGCGCACGTCCTCGTGGTGTTCAGGCTGGGCGCTGATGCCGGGGATGCGCAGCCACTGGTCGAGGTCGGCGAGCAGTTGCGGGCTATGGGCGGTGACGAAGTCGCGTTCTGTGGTCACCCAGGCGACGATAGCCTGGGCAAGTGACCGAGCACGCAGACGTCGTGGTCGTGGGGGCGGGACTGATGGGGGCAGCCACCGCCTGGGCCGCCACGCGTCGGGGGCTGTCCGTGACGGTCGTCGAACAGTTCGGCGTTGGGCATCGGCACGGGAGTTCGCACGGCAGCGCCCGCATCGTGCGGCGCGCGTACGGCGATTCGCTGTACACCGAGCTGTCCGGTCACGCGTTCGAGCTGTGGCACGAGCTCGAGCGCGAGCTGGGTGCGCCTGTGCTTCGAATGCTCGGCGGCATCGACTTCGGGCGGTGTCGCGATACCACTGCGATCGCCGACCACCTCGCCCGCGCCGGAGCAGAACACGAGGTTCTCGATGCCGCGGCGGCGCAGCATCGCTGGCCGGGGATGCGTTTCGACGGGCCGGTGGTTTATCACCGGCAGGCGGGTGCCTTGGACGCGGATGCCGCCGTCGCCGGGTTTCGCGACCTGGCGAGTGGGCGCGGCGCGGTGGTGCGGACCGGGCGGGTGACTGCGGTGGATGAATCAGCCGTCGACGTCGCCGTGGAGCTTGAGTCAGGTGAGCGACTTCGGGCTGCCCACGTCGTGGTGGCGGCCGGTCCGTGGGTGGGGCCACTGCTCGCGGGAGTCCTCCCGCTGCCGCCCCTGACGGTCACCCAGCAGCAGGTGTTCCACTTCCCGCGCATCGACGTGACGGCTCCGCCATGGCCGAGTGTGATTCACGATGACGGGCACGGCGTCTATCACCTTGCCGGTGGCCGCGACGGCGGTCCCGGCGACGACCGCAAGATAGGTGAGCACGACCAGGGCAAGACGGTGACCCCCGCCTCGCGCGACGGCGCCGTCGATCCGAGATCTCGGCTGCGCGTCGTGGAGTACGTCCGACGTTGGCTGCCCGGCCTGGATCCGCACCCGCGTAGTGAGACGACCTGCCTCTATACGACGACGCCAAGTGAGGACTTCGTTCTGGATCGGGTGGGTCGGGTGGTCGTCTGCTCGCCCTGCTCCGGTCACGGCGCGAAGTTCGCGCCGCTGATCGGCGAACTCGTGATCGACGTGATCGCCGGCAAACAGCCACCTGCCCGGTTCAGGCTCAGCTCGCACGCTCGTGCCGGCGTTGGCAGGGTCTCGCTGTAGCGCGTGGCCGGCATACCGCGAAGATCAGCTGTGCTCGGCTTCGCCGGTCAGCAGCGCGCGCAGGCCCGCCGCATCCTGCAGATCTGCCGGGGAGACAGTTTCGCCACTTCGCACATAGTGGAACGCGGCCCGCACCTGGCCGAGATCGGCGTCGTCGATGCCGTTGAGCCGGGCCCAGGCAAGCCGGTAGGCGGCCAATTGGATCGCCGCCGCGTCCGCCGCGGAACCCACCGGGCGCGCGCCTGTCTTCCAATCGACGATCAGCCAGCCGTCGTGGGCATTGCCGAAGACGGCGTCCATCCGCCCGCGGATGACGCTGCCAGCGATCGCCATGTCGAACGGAACCTCGACCGCGGCGGGCGTGCGCGCGGCCCACTCGCTGCGTTCGAACGCCGCGCGCAGGACAGCGAACTCGCTGTCGTCCGCCTCCGCATCCGCCGAACCGGGCAGCTCGTCTACATCGAGCAGCGCCTGGACTTGCCAGCGCTGCTCGAGCCAGGCGTGAAACGCCGTCCCGCGCCGAGCCCAAGGTGCGGGCTGCCTGGGCAGTGGGCGTCGTAGCAGTCGAGCCAGCTCGTCCGGATCACGTTCGAGCTCAACCAGCTGCGTCACCGACAGCTGGCGTGGCAGGGCGACCTCGATAGCTACGTCGCGGCGCAATGTGGCCCGCTCGGCAAGCAGCGCCTCGACGTCGTGATGCCATTGCGACTCCGGTGAGTCATTAGTCGCGGCGCCGGTCCCGCGGGTCGGCGCGCCGAGTGGCAGCTGCTGTCCGGCTGCGCGCACCATTGCGGCACCGGCTTGCACGTCGGCGCGACGGCCTTGCCCCGGACCGCGGGGGCCCAACGGGTCAAATGGCCACAGTTGGGTGGCTGCTTGGGCCACGAGTGGGTTGCCCGCATCGGGCTGCGGCTCGAACCACTCATCCGCTGCGACGTAGGTGCGCAGCTCATCGAGGAACGGTGACGGGGTGCGGGGCGCCTTCGTGGAGTCCCAGACGTATCCGCAGGCGAGCAGCGTGTGACGGGCTCGGGTGAATGCGACATAGGCCAGCCGTCGCTCCTCCTGGGCGTGCCGCTCGAGCAGCTGCTCGTGGTGGGCGGTGAGGCGGTCGCGCACGTCGCGCCGATCGGCGGCACCGGCGATCACGAACGTCGGGAGATCGGCGGCATCGCCCCGCAGCGGAGCCGGCAGCTCCTGGCGGGTCTTGGTCCAGTTCAGCCCCTGCGCCTTCGCCGGGAACACCTCCGCCACCAGCCCGGGCACCGCGACGAGGTCCCATTCCAGACCTTTTGCACCGTGCACCGTGAGGACTTGGACCCGCTCCGGTTCGATGACGACCTCTCCCGCCTCGAGACCGTTCTCCTCGTCCTCGGCGGCGTCGAGGTACGCCAGGAACGCGCGCAGGGTGGACTCCTCGGACTCGGTGGCGTATCGCGCGGCCTCGTCGAGGAACCGGTCCAGGTGCGCTCGCCCGACCGCCGCCCGGTCGGGCCGGGCGGCCACCTCGATACCCACACCGATCGTCTGCTCCACCTCGGCGACCAATTCGCCCAGCGGAGCTGAGGCTCGCCGTCGCAGCCGTCTCAGTTCGGCCGACAACGTGCTGAGCCGCCGATACCCCTCGGCGGAGAAGCGATCGGGGCTGCCCAGATCGTCGAGCGCCTCGGTGAGGCTCAACGGCTCGCGGTCATCCACGACCGCGCCCTCTACCGGCCGCACCAGCCAGGCGGCACGGTCACGAAGTGCCACGAGGTCACCCGGTCCGATTCGCCAGCGTGCCCCGGTGAGCAGCCGCATCAGAGATCTCCCCGGCTTGTGGTCGGCGATCACCCGCAGGGTCGCCACCACGTCGACGATCTCTGGCGTGGTCAACAGGCCGCCGAGCCCCACGATCTCGACTGGCAACCCCGCGCCCTGCAGCGCTTCCGCAAGTAACGGTATCTGCGTGCGGCGGCGCACCAGCACTGCGGCGGTGCGTTCACCGGCGGGCAACCGGTCCCAAGCGTCGCGCGTTCGAGCGGCCACCCAGCGTGCCTCGTCCTCGACCGTTTCGGTGCGAGCGAGGGCAACCTCGCCCGGGCCTGCGCCGGCGTGCGGGCGCAGCGCTACGGCAAAGGCGCCGGCTTGCAACGGCCGGGCGACCGCGTTTGCGACCTCGAGGATCGCGCGGTCATTTCGGAAGCTGACGGCCAATGGGTGAACTGCCGCCGGAGTCCCGTCCACCCGCCGGAATAGCCGGTCGAAGACGCCTATGTTGCCGGCAGACGCACCGCGCCAGCCGTAGATCGACTGGAACGGGTCGCCGACGGCGGTGACGGGATGGCCGCCCCGGAAGAGCCCGTGCAGCATGGCGATCTGCGCGTGACCGGTGTCCTGGTACTCGTCGAGCAGCACAGCTGCGTACCGTTCCCGCTCAACAGCGCGCACCTGCTCGATCGACGCCAGCTCGGCGGCCACCCGCATCTGGTCGCCGAAATCGACCGCCGGAATCCGGTGCTTGGCGATCGCGAAGTCGTGGACGAGTGGCAACAGCGCCAACCGGTGCTCCAGTGACCTGATGAGGTCGGCCGTCAGTCCGGGCCGCTCGGACCGCACGCCCTTGCCCAGCGGGAGCGCCTCGAAGGCGCACAGGTGCTCGCGACAGAATTGCTCGACGGTGTCGATGTCGGTCAGATGATCGGCGAACTGCGCTGCCATCGCGAGCACGTAGTCGACCAGTGACGACGGTGCGCCGATGTCCAGGGGCAGCGCGTCCCGGTAGCCGCGTACCGCGGTATCCGCGATCTGCCACGCCACCGCCGGCGATAGGAGCCGCGCGTCGGGTTCGACGCCGAGGCGCATCGCGTGCTCGCCGACGAGACGGCCGGCGTACGCGGCATAGGTGAGCACGGTCGGCTCGCCGGCACGCAGCAGGGCCAGATAGTGCTCGTCGGGCAGTTCGCGCTCGACGACGTGGCGCCACTGGGCCAGCCTCTTGCGGATGCGTCTGCCGAGCCCGGCAGCCGCTTTGCGAGTGAAGGTGAGGCCCAGGACCTGGTCGGGCGCGACGAGGCGATTCGCCACCAGCCACACCACCCGGGCTGCCATCGTCTCGGTCTTGCCCGACCCCGCGCCGGCGATCACCACCGCTGGCTCCAGTGGGGATTCGATCACCACCGCCTGCTCCGCGGTCGGCTCGGGCAGGCCGAGCCGGGCCGCGAGATCGCGCGCGGTGTGCACGATGGGGGGCGCCACCGACGCCAGGGACCGGCTCACGTCGTCACCTGGCGGCCCTCGGTCTGCAGCGGGCAGCTGATCCGCACATCACAATTGCGACAGTCCGGCCCGGCGGTCGCCGAGAACTCACTCCCACGCAGGCGCTGGGCGATGTACGCGACACGTTCGGAGATCCACTCGGGATCGTCCGAGTCAGCCAGCGGCGCTTGCCACTGCTCGGCGTCGCGGCCCGCAGCCGCGAGCTGGACCAGCATCGCGCCGCCGGCGCGATCGGCTTCGGCGAAGGCGCCGTGTTCGACGGCAAGCTGGTACGCGGCAAGCTGGGGATGGCTCGCCAGTTCCTCTTTGACGGGCTTGGTCTTCGTCGTCTTGAGGTCCACCACGACGAGCCTGCCCAGCAGGTCGCGCTCGAGACGATCGACCCGTCCTCGCAGGAGCGCGTCACCCACCCCGACGGAGAACTCCCGCTCCGTCGCGACCTCGGCGAGCCGCACGCGGCTGGCGCGGAGCCACTCAACCAGCCGCTCGAGCATCTTCGCCGCTCGCGCGCGCTCGTTCGCCGCGAACCACACGGCTCCGAAGTCGAGCTCTGCCCACCGTTCGTCCAGCAACCGCTCGAACTCGGCCAATGTCGTGTCTGGTGGCGCGGTGGCCGCCAGATCGTGGATCAACGTGCCGAGTGACGCCGATACCTGGTCGCCGTCGCGCGCACCGAGGTCGGTGAGCAGCGATCGAAGTTCGCAGCGCAGGAAGGACTCGATTCGCGACGGGCTGACTGGCACCGGCCGATCCAGGCGGGCGACGGCGCCGTGATCGGACAGGTCGTCCAGACCCCACCACTGCTGCGGGTCCGCGCCCGCAACACCTGCGCCGCCGAGCCGAGACAACTGCGCGGCGGCGGCGAACCGTTGCGGCTGTGGCGCGACGGGGTCACAGGCTACGGCGCGCAGCTCGGCGACAAGTCCGGGCAGGTGGACCCCGCGCTGTGGCGGGGTCGGCTGGCGATCCTCGTCCACCGGGTCCAGTTCGTCCAGGAAGCGCGATGGCTGCTCCTCGGCATCGGACACGGCAGTGACCAGCAGGTGCCGGCGGGCGCGGGTGACCGCGACATAGAACAGCCGACGCTCCTCGGCCAGTACTGCGGCCGTGGTGGGGCCGGTCGTCGCCCGACCGGCGAGTACATCGACGAGGTGCTCGGACCCGAGGAGTGAGCCGCGGCGGCGCAGGTCTGGCCAGGTGCCCTCCTGCACATTCGCCACACACACCAGATCCCACTCCAGACCCTTACTCCCGTGGGCGGTGAGAACCGTGACCGTGTCGGGCAGTGCCGATCCGGTCGTCATGGCGTCACCGGGGATCTGCTGCGCGCTGATGTGCTCAGCGAAGGCAGCGGCACTCGAGCGTGGCAGGCGGTCGGTGAATCGTGCGGCGGCGGCGAACAGCTCAACGATCGCATCGAGGTCCCGATCAGCGGCGGAACCCGCGGAGCCTCCCGCCCGGCTAGCGGTCTCCCATCGCGTGGCCAGACCGGTGGCCGACCAGATCGCCCACAGGACTTCCTCGGCGCCTCCATCGGCGGCCACGCAAGTGCGACCTGCGGCGACCACCCGAGCGACGCGCTCGACCGGCCCGCGCACGTGGTCGGGCAGCGCGCCCGGGCCGGCCAGATCGGTGATCACGGGGACGAGCACACCGTGCTCGCCGTCGGAGCCGCTGGCTTGGCGCAAGGCCCTGCGCAGCCGCCGCAGGTAGATCGCATCGCCGGCACCGATCGCGCCCAGCAGCAGCCGTTCGGCGACGTCTTCGGTAAGCAGCTGCGGATGCAGAACGCATTGCAGGACGTCGAGCAACGTCGCGACGGCGGGCTGTTCGGCCAGTGGGAGATCCTCCCCGCGCACGCCGAGGGGCACGCCGGCCGTGATCATCGCCCGGCGCAGGGTACCGAGCGCGAGCGCGGTCGAGCGGACCAGCACGGCCATGCGCGACCAGGGCAAACCGTCCAGGTGCGCGCGCCGCAACGCGCCGGCGATGTACGCGGCCTCCTCACTGGCCGACCGGAAGACGCAGACCCGAACCTCACCGGCAGGCGCGCCCGCCACC
>JALYIS010000281.1 GCA_030775705.1 Actinomycetota bacterium | reverse complement strand
AGCCTGCGCCGTTCTACCATCCGGGCTTTGCTGCCCCCTGGCCGCCGAAGCCCCGTTGGATTGCGCCTGAGCGCAAGGTTGCCGTCATCATCATCTCGGTTGTTGCCGCACTCGTCCTGCTCGGCATCGGGGCAGTCGGTGGCAGCCTGCTCGGCGGGCACCATGACGAGCGTTTCGGGCCAGGAGCGCGGCACCCCGGGTACGGCCAGCAGTTCCTGCCACGTAACGGCAATGGCCGTCCTATCCCGGTTGGGCCCGGAATTCCGTCGGCGCCGGTCCCCTCGACGACGTCCTAGGCGTGCGCTACTGATTCAGCGCGACGCGAGCTAACGATGGCAGGCATCGCGCACCGCCCGCTCGTAGTCGCCGGCGCTTCCCAAGGCGAGCGTCGTTGGTGCCATGAACCCTACGACGTGGATGTCGATCACGGGTTGGTCGGCCGGCCACCGTTCCTGAACGGCGGCCTGGCGGCAGTCCAGCTGTAGCGCAATGATCAATCGGGCTGTCTGTCCGCGGGGCAATACGCCGAGACGACTTGGCATGGCCGGCGGGTGCGCTGATCCCTGCTCGTCACCCAGGTCGTAGATTCCGGCGCTCTCGACACGCACCGGCGACCGCAGCGGGCCGAGCACCTCGATGGGGTACTGGACTGCGATCGCATCCGGGGACTCGTTGATCACGTTGGTTTCGTACTCGAATTGGAGCATTGTGTCGCGCTCGCTGTGGCTGCCGACGCTGACCAGGGCGCTCCTACCGGCGATCGTCGGCGGGATGGTCGTGGTCAGGGTGGGTTGCGGCGCTGGGATGGCGGAGTTGGTCGACGTCCCCGACAAGCTCGCTGCGGAGCCGGTGTGCTGATGCCCGAAGGTCGCGACTGCGATGCTCACGAGCACGACGACGCCAAGCGCGCCGCCGACGAGTGTCGTCAGCCGTGAGCGGGTTGTGGTCAGCTCCTCCTCGTCCAGCTCGAGGGCATCACCTGGTGGCATGTCGAAATCATCTCAGGGCTTGACGTATTCCTATATAGGCATATCATTTGAGCATGGCACGGGCGGCGACGACTTCAGATGCGTTCAACGCGGTTGCCGAGCCGCGTCGCCGCCAGATCATCGACCTGCTCGCCGGCGGTGAATTGCCCGTGAACGAGGTCGTGGCTCGCCTCGGCGTCGCCCAGCCGGTGGCGTCGAAACACCTGCGGGTGCTGCGCGAGGTGGGACTGGTGCACGTGCGTGACGACGGTCGCAGACGGCTGTATCGCCTCGATGCCGAACCGCTTGTGGCGATCCACGACTGGGTCAAGACGTATCAGCAGCTGTGGTCGGAACGCTTGGACCAGCTCGCAGTCCTCGTGGAAGAACTCAGCGAAGCCGAACAAACCAAACAGACAGAAGGCGGAGAGTGAGATGACGATGACAACCAGCGGCACTGCAGTGGTGACCCTGCCGACGGACACCCAGATCCTGATCGTGCGTGAATTCAACGCACCCAAGCGACTGGTGTACAAGGCGTGGACCACTCCCGAGCTGATCAAGCGCTGGTGGAGCGGTGACCGTGGCTTGGTGACTCTGGCTGAGGTCGACCTGCGGGTCGGGGGTACCTGGCGCTACGTGATGACGGCGACCGGCGGCTTCGAGGTCGGGTTCCACGGCGAGTTCCGCGAGATCGTCACCAACGAGCGCATCGTCTCGACAGAGTTCTACGAGGGCATGCCGGACTCCGAGGGGGCTGTGAACACCGCAACCTTCACTGAGGAGGGCGGGCGCACCACTCTCAGCGTGCTCGTCCAGCACGCGGTGCGCAGCGATCGTGACATGCACATCGCCTCCGGTATGGAAGGTGGCATGCAGCAGGCGTTGGATCACCTCGAGCTGGTGGCTCAGTCCCTACGCGACTAAGGCCGTTCGCGGACGCCCGCGCTACCGTGGGTGTTGTGAGCGCGGCCGATGAATCCCCGATCGGTCTCGCCGGGCGAATCGTGACGGCCACCCGAGGCCAGGACGGTCCAGGTGAGGTCGAGTTGCGAATCCGTGGCGGGACCGAGCACTTCATCGCCCGGTCGAATGATCCGTTGCCCGTGGGTGCGGCAGTGATCGTGCTGTCCACCCTCGGGCCGCGGACTGTGGTCGTCTTCCCATGGGCGGACCCGCTCGACAGCATCCTCAACCTGTAGCGGTATCGACCAAGGAGCGGCATTTCATGTTTGGCTACAAAGTACCGGCGCCCGACCAAGCGATGCTCGTCTCGGGAGGCAAGACGAACGGCACCCCGTTCCGGGTCGTCACCGGGCACGGCGCGTTCGTGATGCCCTTCATCCGCAAGACCGAGTTCCTGAGCCTGGCCATGTTCGAGGCAGAGGTGTCCGAGCCGTGCGTCACCCGCCAAGGCATTGCCCTCAATGTGACCGCGGTGATCGCAGCGAAGGTCGGCAATGACAGTGAGTCGATCGTGAATGCCGGTCAGCGGTTTCTCTCCGACCAGAATCAGATGTCGGCACTCACCGGACGCATCTTCGCCGGTCACCTTCGTTCCATCATCGGCTCGATGACCGTGGAGGAGATCATCACCGAGCGGCAGAAGCTGGCAAGCGAGGTGCTGGAAGGGTCCAAGGGTGAGATGGCGAAGATGGGGTTGATCGTTGACGCCCTGCAGATCCAGTCCATCGACGACATGAAGTTGGGCTACATCGCAGCCATGGCTGCACCGCACAATGCCGCGATTCAGCAAGCCGCCCAGATCGCACAGGCGGCCGCGGATCAAAATTCCGCCGAGGCCGAACAGCAGTCGCTGCGCAAGCAGGCAGAGTACGAGCGGGAGACGGCAGTGACCAAGGCCGGGTACGCGGCCGAGACGCAGGCGGCTCAGGCCAAGGCCTCGCAGGCAGGACCCCTGGCCCAGGCAGAGGCGCAGCGCGAGGTCATCGACGCCCAGACCGACCTGGCTCGCCGCCAGGCGGAGTTGCGCCAGCAACAGCTCGCGGCCGAGGTGGTGAAGCCGGCCGAGGCCGAAGCCGAGCGGATTCGCATTCTCGCCAAGGCCGACGCCGAGCGCACCGAGATTCAGGCCGCAGCGGCAGCGTCGAACAACCGCGTTGCGCTTGACCAGCTCCTCATCCAACAACTGCCGCTCATCGTGGAGAAGGCAGCTGGCGGACTCGCTACCGCCAACGTGACCGTGCTCAACGGAGCCGATGGGTTGTCCGAGATCGTCTCTGGGCTGGTGGGTCAGGGCATGGCCATCTTCGAAAGCCTGCGTGGATCGGTTGGCGCAACGGACTACGACGACGCGCAGACGCCGCCATCACCGACAACGCCTGCCATCGGCTCCTGACGTCTGGTGGGCACGAAGAAGCTCAGCCCGTTAGATCTCCCATTGCAGTGATCTTGGACGGGTGCAGCCGCACCAGCAACTCGCCATCGACCGCATTGCGCCGGCCGAATTCGTCGCCGCGATCCTCGCCCATATAGCGACGGGCGATGGCGATCGAGTAGGGCAGCATCTGGTCGAGGTCGGTCGACACCGTCACGGCGCCCTCCACGAGCACGAAGGCGTAGGGCAGCTCTTCGAGGTCTACGACCAGCGCTGCCCTCGGATCTCGGGCGAGTGCCTTCCCCTTGGCGCTGCCGGCGGAGGTCATGAAGACGAGGTCCTCGCCGTCGACGACGAACCAGATTGGCGCCACATGCGGGCTGCCGTCACGTCGGACAGTCGCCACCTTGCCGGTGCGGGTGCCCTCCGCGAGGAACGCCATGGCCTGGTCATCGGTCATCGGGTATGCCATGTCACCACTATGCCGGGCGGGATGGGCCGCTGCGCTAGCGTCGAATGCGTGTCGCCGGAGTTCGAGATCGGTACCGATGGGCCGAGCCGCATCCTGGTCGGCGTCGACGGGACGGTGACCTCCATGCGTGCGGCCGCCTATACCGCCGGCCTGGCCCGCAGGCAGGGCGCCCATCTTGTTGTCGTGTTCGTGGCAACGACCAGGGTCCCAGCCGCCCCCGCCGAGGCGCAGGTACTGCTGGCCGGTGCCCAGTCCGACCTCGCCGACGAGCTGCGCGCAGGTCGAGACGGGCGCTCAGCGCCTCGGTATCACCGCAACCTTCGTGTCCTGCGCCGGCAACCCCTACACCGAGTTGGTTCGGGTCGCCGATCAGATGCGGGTCGACGCGGTGGTGGTCGGCGCTTCGACGAGCGCGGGGCACCGCCTCGTGGGTTCGCTGGCGGGCCGCTTGGTACGTGACGCCAAATGACCGATCACCGTAGTCCCGTAGTGCCGTTGCCAGCTCCGCGTTCTGCGTCAAGGCACGTCGTGCTTCGCGCCCGAGACGATCAGCGCACCGCACTCACCACGACATGGACGAAACGCAGCTTCTCCAGCACCATCGGTGGAAGTACGAACGGATACAGGTCGTCCTTGCCCATGCTCCGGTTGACCGCGTTGAGCGCGTACGTGAGCGGCAACCAGGTCCGAACGATCCCCCCGAACTCGTCTGCCTCCTCGGTGGGCAGGGCGGCCAGCTGCGCGTCCCAGGCGACCGATAGGTCGAGGTCTGGCCCAGCGATGCTCACTCCCCATGCCGCGCAGGTCTGCAAGGTGTCTCGTATGTGCAGGTAGTGGGCGAAGGTTTCTGCCCAGTCTTCCCACGGGTGCGCGGCCGCGTAGTGGCTGACGTAGGACCCCATCCAGTCGTCGCCGGCGGCGGATGAGTAGTGCTCGGCCAACGCGCCGGCGTAGTCGGCTCGTTCGTCGCCGAACAGCGCATGGAACTGGTCGTAGAACGGGTTGCTGTCGATCAGGACCGCCCAGTACCAGTGCCCAACCTCATGGCGAAGGTGGCCGAGCAAGGTGCGATACGGCTCGGCAAGGCGGACGCGAAGCGCCTCGCGGTGAGCGTCGTTGCCCTCGGCCAGGTCAATGGTGATCAGGCCCTGGTCGTGACCCGTGGTCACCGGACCCTGGGTGCTGGACAGCAGGTCGAATGCGAGCCCGCGCTCGGGATCGATCGTGCGTGATGTCGTCGGCAGCCCGAGGAAGTCGAGCTGGAACACCAGCCGCCGCTTCGCGGCCTCGGTGCGCGCAAAGGCCGCGAGGGCCACGGTGTCCCCGTCGGCGGGTCGGGTGCGAGTCAGCTCGCAGCAGTCGCACAGGCCGTCCTCGGCCGATTGCTCGGCGAGCCAGTTGCATTCGGCGAGCTTGCGGTTGGCGCAGGGCCGGTACAACCGCCCGTCCTCGTCGAGATAGGTCAGCACCTCGTGGTCGTTCGCCAGTACCACGAGCTGCGAACTGGGGCGGTGGAACCCCAAGCGCGACCCGCAGGTGATGCACACGCTGTTCTCGAAGAAGATCAGGCTGCGGCAGGTACCACAGGAAAATGCGCGCAAGACGACGACGCCTCTCAGTCCAGTCGGTTCACGTCCACGCTAACGGTCATCGTGGACTTGTTGGCCTGTGTCAGTATCACGCCCTTCAGCGGTGGCACGTCGCTGTAGTCGCGTCCGAACGCGGACACGACATAGCGTCTGTCGACCAGCGTGTTGTTGGTCGGGTCGAGATCGAGCCATTCGCCGCCGACCGAGGCCGGCAACCGCACCGAGGCCCAGGCGTGTGACGCATCAGCCCCTTGCAGCTTCGGTTTGCCGGGTGGCGCAACGGTCTCCAGATATCCGCTGACGTAGCGGGCCGGCAACCCCACCGAGCGCAGACAACCCACCGCCAGATGTGCGAAGTCCTGACACACGCCCTGTCTTCGGTGCAGCAGCTCACCCAGGGTGGTCTTGACCGTGGTCGCACCGGACACGTACTCGAAGTCGCCGTAGATGCGCGCGGTCAGCTCAAGCAGCGCCTGGCCGAGCGGACGGCCCCCGGTGAACGTCTGGGCTGCGTACTCGCTCACTGCTGTGGTGGCCCGGACGAGCGGGGATGGGAGCAGGAAGGCGCACGCCTCGACGTCGTCGGCGAGCAGATCACGTGCGGACTCCCAGGCCACTGCGTCGAGCTCGGCCGGCAACGGTGCGCTGCGGGTGACCAGGACGTTGCTCGTGGCGGTCACGCGCAGCGCGCGGTGGCGCCTGCGAACCGCGTAGTACGTGGACAGGTTGCCGAAGAAGTCGACGTGCGTGCGCAGCTCGTCAGCGGTCGGGTCGAGAGCGACGGCGCAGTCGCCCACGACCTGCCCGGGATGGGCGCGGGGCAGCAGGTGGGCGCGCCCGTAACTCACCGTCACGTCGTCGGAGTATCGGTACTCCGTTACGTGGGTGATCCGGTAGTGGTGCCCATTCACGCCGGGTCCAGCCCTTCGAACCCGACGACAGACACGAGCTGTTGCAACGTGCCCTGGAAGGCGAAGTGTGCCTGCTCGACAGCGAGCGCGAGCTCGTGCAGTTCATCGATTACCCCAGCGAGCAGCGTGTCGAGCTCAGCGCGGCGTCCGTACGCGTCGACCGCTTCGAGCCCGGAGCAGTCGACGGCAAGCAAACGTGCCGACACCCGCAGCAGGCGCTCGTCGCGTGCAAGATCTGTCGCGTTTGCCGGCACCATCCGGCGCAGGTCGACGGTCAGCCGATCCAGCTGGAACGCCAGCGAGCGGGGATTGTCGCGGTCGATCAGCAGCAGTTCGAGAACCGTCTCGGCCCCCGAGCGCGCAGGGTACCGACGACGGTGGGTGATGATGCTCTCCGCCGCGATCAGAGCCGACTCCTCGACGAGGGCACTGACCGCCGGAGAGTGGGCGCTGACGAGGCAGCCACGCAGAAGTCGCGCTATCTGTAAGCCGCGTTCGATGCGCCGGCCCGCGTCCATGAAATGCCAGCTGGCGTCGCGGACCATACTCTCCGCCGCCAGCCCGGCGAAAGCCATCAGCGCCTGCCTGAGCAGGCTCATCGTGGCGGCGACGTCGCCGACGCCGATCTCGAGTGGGGCGAGCCCGCGTTCGAGGTCACTGAGGACGACCCAGGTGTCGGTGGACAGCTGGTCGCGGCTCGCGCTGGCGAGCTCCCGCACGCGGCGCACGTCATGTGCCAACGTGCCGACGCGCTGCGAATTGCCGATCGCCGCATACAGCTGCCGATGAGGTGGCGGCTCGCCGTCGGTCGATTTCGGCCAGGCCGCGGCGATGGTTTGCAGTGCGCTGAGCAGGACGCCTACGCATTCGGCGACCGCCGGGTCCGCGCCGGCGTGTACATCTCGTATCCGGTTGTCGGTCACGGCGATGAGCCGCACCATGTCCTCGGCCCGCTCGGCATATCGTCCCAACCAGAACATCGCCTCGGCGACCCGCGGCGAGATGGCAGCCACGACCTGCCCGCGCACACGATCGGCGGCGCCCTGCTCGTCCGCCAGCACGGTCGCGCTGGACAGCACCCAGACGTCCTTGGCCAGCGCACCGTCCTGCGTGCTGACCACGACTGAGGCCGGCGCTGGGGCGGCGCGAGTGAGACCCCCCGGCAGGATCCGGTACGTGCCGCCCTCGGCGACGGCGAAGGAGCGCACGATGACTGGTCGGGGTTCCAGGCCTGAGGTTCCGACCCCGGGTGCCGTGCTCGGGTGCACGGCTTGCTGGCCGACCCAGCCATGAGGGTCCGCCTCGATCCAGCGCGCCAACTCCTCGCGTTGGGTCCCCGACAGTTCCCAACCGAATCTGCTGGTGCGTACGAACCGGCGCGCGACGGGCTTCACCACGAGCGAATCGAGGTTTGCCAGCACATGCTGCCTGGACGTCCGGTCCCCGCACCACCAGGTTCGCGCCGATGGCAGGATCAGGGATTGGCCGAGCAGCACCTGCGCCAGCCGCGGGAGGTAGGGGAAGAGGGCCGGATTCTCGAGCACGCCGGTTCCCACCCCGTTCACCACCGAGACGTGCCCGAGGCGGCAAGCCTCGAGTAGTCCCGGGACACCGAGTTGTGAGTCCGGCCGCAGCTCCAGCGGGTCGCAGAACCACGCGTCGACGCGGCGCAGGATCACATCGACCGGCTCCATCCGCCCGATGGAGCGCTGCCACACCTGGCCGTCACGCACGACCAGGTCGGCGCCCTCCACGAGCGGGAATCCCAACAGTGAGGAGAGGAAGGCCTGGTCGAAGGACGTCTCGCTGCCGGCTCCGGAGGTGAGCAATACGATCCGCGGTACCTCGGCACGTGTCGGCGCGAGAGCTTGCAGGGCGACCCGCATCGCCTGGAAGAATGGACCGATCCGCTGGATCCTGGTGTCTCGGTACAGCCCCGGCAGGGTCCGTGAGACGACGCGGCGGTTGGCCATCGCATAGCCCGTGCCCGAGGGTGCCTGGGTCCGGTCGGCCAGGACCGTCCATTCGCCGCCCGGCGCACGCGCTAGATCAACGGCACTCATGAACAGTTGTCGGGCGCCGGGCACCCGGATCTGGTCGGCGGCGCGGATGAAGCCCGCGTGCCCGAACACGAGTTCTGGCGGGATCAGCCCGTCGGCGAGCAGCCGGCGAGGACCGTAGAGGTCGGTGAGGATCAGGTCGAGCAGATCCGCTCGTTGGACCAATCCCGGTTCCAGGCGCGCCCACTCCGCCTCGTCGAGCAACATCGGCACCGGGTCCAGCGCCCAGGGCTGCTCCCGCTGAGCGCCGCGCGGACGGTACGTGACGCCATCCTGGGCAAGCAATTCTGCTACCGTTCGGCGCTGCTCGGCGAGTCCCGAAGGGCCGAGCAGCCGCAGCACCGACCCGACCTCACGCCACGTTTCGCGCACGCCGCGAGCCGGGTCGACCATCTCGTCCCAGCCCACTGAGGTCCCCAGGCTCGGGCGCGCGTAGGCCTCGACGACATCGTTCACCGGGTCGACCGTGCGCGGCGCAGATCGAGGGTGTAGGGATAATCGGCATTGGGTTCGACGGGCACGACCGTCATCGGTCCAGGGGTGTGGCCATCGGCGACGAAGCGTCCCGCCCGTCGTGCTTCGGCTTCGTTGGAGTTGACCGGGAACGTCTTGTAGGCCCGTCCCCCGGGATGGACGACGTGGTACGTGCAGCCACCCAGCGAGCGGCCGTTCCACGCGTCGACGACGTCGAAGATCAGCGGCGAATGGATTGCGATGGTGGGGTGCAGTGCCGACGGGGGCGCCCACGCGCGGAATCGCACGCCGGCCACCGCACTGTCGCCGGATCCGTTGGGGTGCAGCGGTACCGGAACACCGTTGCACGTAACGATATGCCGTCCAGGCGTGATGCCACCGACCTGCACCTGCACGCGCTCCAGGGACGAGTCGACGTAGCGAGCGGTCCCGCCGCCGCTCGCCTCCTCGCCGAGGACGTGCCATGGCTCGATCGCGGATCGCAGCTCCAGGGTCACCGGTCCGACCGTCACCGAGCCCAGGCGCGGGAAGCGGAACTCGACGAACGGTGCGAGCCACTGCTGCTCGAAGGCGATCCCGTGTGCCCGCAGATCGTCCACCACGTCGGCGATGTCGGCGGCGGCGAAAGCCGGCAGTAGGAAACGGTCGTGCAGAGCGGTGCCCCACCGCTTCAATGGGCTCCGGTAGGGCTCGTTCCAGAAGCGGGCGACGAGGGATCGGATGAGTAGCGCCTGGATGAGCGACATCTGGGGGTGCGGGGGCATCTCGAAGCCGCGCAGTTCGAGCAGTCCGAGCCGCCCACGCGAGGAGTCCGGACTGTAGAGCTTATCGATGCAGAACTCGGCGCGGTGGGTGTTGCCGGTGACATCGGTGAGCAGATGCCGCAGCGCCCGGTCGACGAGCCAGGGCCGCGCACCGCCATCGTCTTCGCTCATCCGGTCGATCTCGCCGAACGCGATCTCGAGCTCGTAGAGGTATTCGTGCCGGGCTTCGTCCACACGCGGGGCCTGGCTGGTCGGGCCGATGAAGCGACCGGAGAACAGGTACGAGAGGGCCGGGTGATGCTGCCAGTAGGTCAGCAGGCTGACCAGCAGGCTGGGTCGACGCAGCAATGGGCTATCGGCCGGCGTCGATCCGCCGAGGGTGATGTGGCTGCCGCCGCCCGTACCGGTATGCGTGCCGTCGATGGCGAACTTCTCAGTCGCCAGCCCGCAGGCCCGGGCCGCGGCGTCGATGCTCGTCGTGATCTCGACCAGTTCGCCCCACGAGGCCGCCGGGTGCACGTTGACCTCGATGACACCCGGATCGGGTGTCACGGTCAGCGTTCGGGTTCGCGGGTCCACTGGCAGCGGGTAGCCCTCGAGGATGACCGGGACGCCCACTTCGCCGACGACACGTTCGATGGCGGCGAGAAGTTCAGCCGCGTGACCGAAGTCGTCCAGGGGCGGCAGGAAGACATAAAGATTCCCATCGCGCACCTCGACCGCTAGCGCCGTTGTGGGCGCGTCCTCGACAGCCGTCACCGACCCCGGATCGGGGGCTCGATAGGACGGCGTGGGCAGCGCGTCCGTTACGACGAACGGTGCGCCGCGTTCGGGGCGCCCCGGCGGGGGTGTCCAGGCGATGGCGTCCAGAGGCAGTCGCAGTCCCGCCGCAGACGTTCCCGGGATCAGGACGAGGCGCCCGCGCCGGAACTGCCAGCGGGCAGTCGCCCAGCCCGCGTCATCCTCGCGCCGGTGCAGCGGCAGCACCCAGCCGGTCGGTTCGGTGCTGGCGGCATCGAGGGTTTCCAGGAGTTCGGCCCGCTTGTCGGCGGTTGCCGGTGTGCCGGGCGGGGGATCGAGTCGGGGTGGCTCACCGGCGGGCAGTCGTGCCTCGCTGGCCAGGCGGGCAAGGTGGTCCTCGTATGCGGGCAACACGAACTCGGCGGCGATACCGAGCCGGGTGGCGAGCGAGCGTGCCGCGGTCGCGGCCTGCGCTGCGGTTGCCGGCACGGGCGGGTGGGTCCAGGGATCGCCGAGCAAGGCCGGGTTCTGCCAGAGGATCTTGCCGTCAGCGCGCCAGGTGATGCCTATCTGCCAGCGCGGCAACGGTTCACCCGGGTACCACTTGCCCTGGCCATGATGGACCACGCCGCGGGGCGCGTAGTGCTCCTTGAGTCTCGCGGCCAGCCGCATCGCCATCGCCCGCTTGTCCGCGCCGTCGGCAGCCACACTCCATTGCGGCGAATCGCTGTCGGTGGCCGACACGAAGGTCGGTTCACCGCCGATCGTCAGGCGCACGTCGGCGCGGGTCAGCAGACCGTCGACGCGTTCCCCGAGGGCCATGACCTCGCTCCACTGCTCAGGCGTGTAGGGCAGCGTCGTCCGCGGGTCCTCACGGAATCGGTGCACCGCGTTGTGGAACTGCATCGTCGTCTGGCACGGATCGACGAGGCCGGTAACGGGGGCAGACTCGGCCGGTTTCGGGGTGGCCGAGAGCGGGATGTGCCCCTCGCCGGCAAAGAGTCCCGAGGTTGCGTCGAGGCCGATCCATCCGGCACCGGGCAGATAGACCTCGGCCCAGGCATGCAGATCGGTGAAGTCGGCCGTCGGGCCACCTTTGCCGGGGTCGTCGGCGGCAAGCTGGACGAGATAGCCGGAGACGAATCGGGCCGCGAAGCCCAGCTCGCGAAGCGCAGCGACAAGCAGCCATCCGCTGTCTCGACACGAGCCGCTTCCCCGGCGCAGCGTCTCATCGGGCGAGTGGACGCCAGCCTCCATGCGCACGGTATAGGCCACCGACTGCGAGGCCTTGCGGTTCACGTCGGCGAGGAACTGGACGGTTCGGATCGGCCCTTCGGTGGTGATCTCGGCGAGCCAGGCCTGTAGCAGCGGACCGGGCGTGGCGCTGCCGGCGTCGTACAGGGCGCCCGCCCCGGGCGGGGCTGACTCGGCGGGTTCGGTCACTGTCCGGCGATAGGGCTCGAGGTCCGCGGCCACGCCTGGCGGATAGTCGAACGGGAAGGTCTCCGCGTACTGTTCGACGAAGAAGTCGAACGGGTTGATCACGGTGAGGTCGGCGACGAGGTCCACCGTGATCGAGAGTTCGGTTGTCCTGTCCGGGAAGACGACGCGTGCCAGGTGATTGCCGTAGGCGTCCTGCTGCCAGTTGATGAAGTGCGGCTCAGGAGCGATGCGGAGCGAGTACGAGTTGATTGGCGTACGGCAGTGCGGGGCGGGCCGCAGCCGGATCACGTGCGGGCCGAGCCCCACCAGTCGGTCGAACTTGTATCGCGTGGCGTGCTCGATCGACACCTGGACTGCCACCTTCGCAGTCTACGGACCCCCAGCAGGTCGCGGGGCGCCCCCGCGAATCTCACGCGCGCTGTCTACAGCGTGATTCGGAACAGCAGTGCGCCGCCGCCGCCGTAGGACGCGGACTTGACGAACGTCTCCACGAGCTCGCCGCCGTTGGCCAGAATGACACGCTGGGAAGGCTCGTTGTCCGCGTCGGTAGTCAGGTCTATGTAGGGCAAGCCGAGCTCGCGGGCAGCCGGAAGCATCAACTGCACCGACAGGGTTGCGTAGCCGAGCCTGCGTTTCCAGGGCACGACCGCATAGCCCAGATGGCCGAGACATGTGGGCGGCAGGTCGGGCGTGCCGGTCCGCCAACGCATGCCGACGCTGCCGCAGAATTCGCCGTCCCACATCCACCGTCTGATGCTGGGCAGCCGCTCGGCCAGCGAGCCGTCGGGCAGGGTGATCGGCGGTCCCAGCGCATCGGGGTCGTCCAGGCCAGCCAGGTACGCCGCGACGTCTGCCTCGATGCGCGCCAGTTCGTCTGCGCATGCGTCTCGGCTGTTGTCCGGGGACCAGCCGGTGCGCAGCGCGGCGACGTACGAGTCGACGTGTTCGCCCGTCGGCCGAACCAACTCCATCAGTCGATGTTGTCACGCCGCCCCCACAGGGCAGGCAGGTTCGCAACGGATCGCTTGCGGCCGGATGGGTGACGCCAGCGTTTGTCATACAAACGTAGGACAACCTTCAGAAGGCAGGTACCCGGTCGGCGTTCGAGGCACAGTCAGTCGTTCTAGGCCGCGAAATCCCAGGACGGGGTGATGTGTTGCCCGTCCGGTGCCCATCGCATCAGGCCCTCTCCGGTAGGCATGACGGGCGCGCAACTCGAAGCTGACGCTGCGGCCGGCGACCGGGACCTCCGGTGGCCGCGGCTCCCCCAGTACCAGCACCGGGTCGTAGGTCATTCCCAGGTCGCCGTCATCGCCGCCAGACACCGTCCCGGCCGGCAACGCGTGTGATCGCGGGTCGGCGGAGCAACGCGGCGGTGAACGCTATGTGAACTCACCGCCCGATCGGTCCCAGATTGCCTGCGGACGGCGGTTTGAGCGAGTCGCGCGCCGGGTACTCCGCGCGCATGTGGGAAGACGTCGTCCTCGGTCTCGTCGTCCTCGTGGGCGCGGGCGGGTGTGAACTCGTCCGGCTCCAGTGTGAGCGGCTGGCGAGCAC
>JALYIS010000280.1 GCA_030775705.1 Actinomycetota bacterium | reverse complement strand
CCCGGAGCGCCCCCGGGTAGGCGGGCGCGCCCGGCCGCCCAGGCAGCGAGCTGTCCGCCCGCGGAGTGGCCGACGGCAACCACACGCGAGGTGTCCACGCCGAGCGTCGCCAGGTGGTCGATGCCGGCCGCGACGTCAGCGAGGGTGTTCGGCCAGCCCCCGCCGCCCCCGACCCGGCGATACTCCAGATTCCACGTCAGATACCCGCGCGCGGCGAGGTCCAGTGCCAGGGGGGCACCGAGCGTCAGGTCGTACTGCGATCGCCAGAACCCGCCATGGATGACCACGATGACGCCAGGATGGGCAGCGCCCGAGGGCCGGTACAGGTCACCGAACTGAAATTGCGCGGTGCCGTACGCGGACCTGGTCGCCGTGGGGGTCACCGCTGCATTCTGCCCGCCGACCCCGCTCGCCACCGGCCCACCCACCACCGACCCGTTCGGTGTAGTTGGGCTCGGTGCAACGCGGGTGCAGCCGGCCGCCGCCAGGGCGACACCACCGGCGGTGCCGGCGAGCAGCTGGCGTCGGGTCAGGCTCATACCGACCCCTTCGTGCGGCGGCCGCTCGCCGGTTCGTCCGCGACGACGCGCGAAACGCGTGCGGGCCGGGTGGGAGGATGGCCGGGTGAGCTCGCACTCCGCCCCCGACGAGGGCGGCGCCCTGGCCCCGGTGGGCTCATCCGGCACATTTCGCTCAGGCTTCTGTTCTCTCGTCGGCCGGCCGAATGCCGGCAAATCGACGCTCACCAACGCGCTCGTCGGCGCCAAGATCGTGATCACCAGCGCTAAGCCGCAGACCACCCGTCACGCCGCGCGCGGGATGGTCAACCGCGCCGACGCGCAGCTGATCCTCGTCGACACCCCTGGACTGCACCGGCCCCGGACCCTGTTGGGCGAGCGCCTCAATGACGTCGTGCGTGCCACGCTGGCCGACGTCGACGTCGTCGGGTTCTGCGTGCCCGCTGATGAGAAGATCGGTCCTGGTGACCGGTTCATCGCGCGGATCCTGGCAGAGCTACGGGCCCCGATCGTCGCCGTGGTCACCAAGATCGACCGGATGTCGCGCGACCAGGTAGGGCAGCAACTGCTCGCGGTGAGCGAGCTCGCAGACTTCGCCGATATCGTTCCGGTCTCCTCGGTCGCCGGTACCCAGGTCGAGCTGCTGGCCGATGTGCTGATCGGACATCTTCCGATCGGGCCGCGGCTCTATCCCGAAGACGCCACCACTGACATCGATACCGAAACCCGAATCGCGGAGATGATCCGGGAAGCGGCCTTGGAGGGAGTCCGTGAGGAGCTGCCGCACTCGATCGCCGTCACGATCGACGAGATGCGCCCCCGCGACGGCAACCCTGAGCTGACCGAGATCTTCGCGACGATTCATCTGGAGAGGAGCAGCCAGAAGGGCATCGTGATCGGGGCGCAGGGCTCGCGACTGAAGTACATCGGCACCACCGCCCGGGCGGGAATCGCGACGTTGCTCGGTCGTCGGGTCCACCTGGATCTGCACGTCGCGGTCGAGTCCGACTGGCAGCGTGATCCGAAGAAGCTGGACCGGCTGGGGTTCTGACATGTTGGGCAACTATGGGGGCGTCTTCCGTCCGCCCGGGTCGGCTGCGTTCTGTGTCGCCGGCTTCATCATGCGGGCGCCGATTGCGATCTATCCGATCGGGCTCATCCTCATCGTCTCCGGGAGGGACGGACGCTACGCGTTCGCCGGCCTGCTCAGCGCCTGCTACGTGTTCGCGGGCGGGATTGGCAATCCGTATTTGGCGCGCCTCGTGGATCGTTACGGCCAGCGTCGGTTGATCCCGCCGACCTCGGCCGCCCACCTGGTCGCGGTGGTGAGCCTCGCGGTGCTGTTTCGCACCCACGCCCCGGATTGGGCGCTGATCCCGCCGACCTTCGTCGCGGGTTTCGCATACCTGCCCGTGGGGTCGCTGGTGCGCTCCCGGTGGTCGCTGGTGATGGTCGGTCGCCCTGATCTGGCAGCCGCCTACTCTGTCGAATCCACCCTCGACGAGGTGATCTTCGTCCTCGGCCCGCTGATCGCCACCCTGATCGCCACCCAGGTCTCACCGGTCCTGGTCCTGTATGTGGGGGCAGCACTGGTCGCCGCGGGCTCGCTCTGGTTGACCTCGCTGCGGGGTACGGAGCCGCCGCCGCACCCCGTCGGGGACGCGCCGCACCGCTCGGTCTTGCGGGCACGCGGCATGGTGCTGCTGTCCATCTCCGCCGCGGGCATGGGCGCCCTGTTCGCCAGTGCCGAGGTGTCGATGGTGGCCTTCTGTGGTCAGCACGGGCACCGCGGGGAGAGCGGAGCGGTGCTGGCGTGCCTGGCATCCGGGAGCGGGATCGCCGGGTTCGTCTACGGCGCCAGGCGGTGGGGGACGCCGCTGGTCAAGCGGTTCTGGCTGCAGGCCGCCGTCTTCGCCGTGCTTCCCGCGCTGCTGTTTGCGGCCACCTCCATCCCGATGCTCGCCGTCTGCGCATTCGTCGTCGGCCTGGGCATTGCGCCGACGCTCATCACCGCGTTCGGTCTGGTCGAGCAGCTGTCCCCCCCGGGCACCCTTACCGAGGGATTGTCCTGGCTCGGCACCGGCATCAACGTCGGTTACGGGGCCGGGGCGGCTGTCGTCGGCGGCATCGCGGACGCCCATGGGGCGCGGGTGGCGTTCAGCGTCTCGGTGGCGACCGCCCTGTCGGTCGGGCTTCTTGCCACCGCACTGCGCGCCCGGCTGCGCGTATCGCAGCACGAGTCGCAGCCGGTCGGTGTCGCCTGACGGTGCGACCATGGACCGGTGCCGCTCTACCGTGACGATG